>NZ_RZQI01000125.1:0-10343 GCF_003998335.1 Mesorhizobium sp. M7A.F.Ca.CA.002.05.1.1
CTCGCCGAGACTGGACGTGTTGAGCGTGTTGTCCAGGCGGATGATGAGATCGTTCTTCTTGACCACCTGGCCAATCGTCACGGCGATTTCCTGAACGACACCGGCTTCACTCGCCTGAATGATCTGGGTCTTGGAAGCGGGTATGACCTTGCCGTCGCCGCGTGCGATCTCATCGACTTCGGCAAAGGACGCCCAGGCGACGAAGACCACGAAGAGCGCTCCGATGATGAATATGGACGCCGACGCAAACAGCGGCGGTCGATCTTCTCTGGCAAGCATTTCCCACGCCCCAACGCATTGGATGCAGCAATATCTGTTTTGTCAGGCGCTTGTTTTCTGCAACGCCTGTATGACTTGGTCCTTCGGTCCGTCGGCAACGATTCTGCCCTGTTCGATAACGATCAGGCGGTCGGCCAGCTCAAGCATGCTGAAGCGATGTGTCGAGACGATCAGCGTGGTGTCGCGGTCGAAGGCGACTTTGAGCTGCTTGATCAACTGGCGTTCCGATGCGAGATCCATCGAGCCCGACGGCTCGTCCAGAAAGCCGATTTTCGGTTTGGTCAGCAGCAGGCGTGCGATCGCCACCGTCTGCCTCTGGCCACCGGAAAGATTGGTGCCGCGCTCGCCGACATTCATGTCGTAGCCGCGCGGGTGGCGTGAAACGAAATCGTCGACGCCGGCCGCCTTTGCCGCTTCGATGATCTGTTCGTCGGTAGCCTCGGGGCATGCCATCAGGAGGTTTTCCTTGATGGTGCCCGAGAACAGGTCGCCGGCCTGCGCAACGATGCCGACCGCGGCGCGAACCTCGGACGGGTGATACTGGCGAATGTCGATCCCATCCAGCAGCAGCTCACCGGAAGTCGGCAGGAAGAGCCGGCCGATCAGCCGCCCCATCGTCGTCTTTCCCGATCCTATGCGGCCGATGATGCCGATCCGCTCACCCGGCTTGACCGAGATATTCAGGCCGGTCAGAACTTCGTTTTCCGAGCCTGGATAGACAAACCCGACATTCCTGAACACCATCGCCCCCTTGCGGATGGGGCGGTTGACGAAGCCCACCGTGTCGGGTCGATCTTCCGGCTGAGCCATGATCGAGTTCACCATTCTCAGCGAGAGCATGGCCTGGCGAAACCGGGACAACGTTATGGCAATCTGGCCGAGCGGCGCCACGGCCCTGCTCGCCAGCATCACCGTTCCTATGATTGCTCCTGTCGAAACATGCCCTTCCGAGAAGGCATAGGCGCCGGCCACGACCAGGGCGACGGTCACCAGCTGTTGTATGGACTGGGTGATGTTGCCCGCCGCCGCCGAAAGCTGCTTGATCTTCTCGGACGTGTTGGCGGCGTTCTTGGAGTGCTCTCCCCATTTTCGCAGCAGATACGCCTCGGCGCGCAGCGACTTGATGGTCTCCAGCGTCGAGATGGATTCGACCAGCAGGGCCTGGCGCTGCGACGCTTCGTTCATCGAGGCGGCGACGCGCTTGCCGATGCGGCGCTGGGTGATCAGGCCGACGATGACGGACATCACGAAGGCCAGCGCCGGTATGATCACCAGCCATCCGCCTATCGCATAGATCACAAGGAGAAAGACGAAGACGAATGCCGTGTCGATGAACACGCTTATGGTGTTGGAGGTGAAGAACTCCCTGACGAATTCATATTGCGTGACCCTGTTTGCGTATTCACCGGTCGAGCCGGGGCGCGCCGACAGCGACGAGTTCAGCACTTTCTCGAACAGCAGATAGGATATCCGGAGATCCGCCTTGCGCCCGGCATAGTCGATGAGGGAGGCCCTGGCCGTCTTCAAGAGCAGGTCGAACAGGATGACCGCGCCGATGCCGAGAGCCAGCACCCATAGTGTCGATATTGCCTTGTTCGGCAGGATCCTGTCGTAGACGTTCATGGTGAAGATCGGCGAGGCTATGGCCAGCAGATTGATGAACACCGCCGCCAGGACGACTTTTGAGTAGGTGCGCCAGAAAGCGCCCATCGTCCCCGTAAGCCAATGTCTCCGCTCGATCCTGGCCGCCGAGCCGACCGACATGGTCTCGGCGGCATTGGCATAGGTGATCGAGAAGGAAGCGCCGCCGCTGATGTAGCTGGCGGCCAGTTCCGATCGGCCGATCGTGGTGCGGCCGTCTTCCTGGGGCGCGGTGATATAAGCATCGTCTTCGCCCAGAGCGAGCAGGGCAACCGGCAATTGACTGACGCGAAAGACGATTGCCGGCAGGTCGATACGCCCCCTGAGAAAATCGCGGTGATTGAACTCGGTGACTTCCAGGCCGATGCGTTCGGCAAGGTGCCTGATATCGTCGGCCGCAATTCGCGTGTCCGAGAGCGGCACGCCGGCAAACAGCACGGTCTCCGCGCTCGGCCTGCCGAGATATCCGGCAACGGCCGAGAAGCAGGCCTTGAACGCCTCCTTGGGAGAGAGGATATTGGGTTGCTGGTTCACGATCTGCCCGTCAGGACGCTCGCTGGACCTTGCGTCGTCTTATTTCTTCCTCACCGGGGCGAGGATATCGAATGGCAGGTCGTTCTTCTGCTCCGATGGCGTCCGCGCATAGGTCTCGGTGTCCGCGGTTTCCGGTGTTGCAAACTCGGTGCGAGCATAGGCTGTCGCTTGCTTTGCCGGCTCGAGATTCATCGTTTTCAGCAACTGTCCGGTCGCGGCCAGGAGCCGGTACTGGGCAAACAGCGATGCGTAGGACGCGGTATCCGCCAGCGTTGCCGTGTTGAACCGCGTATTCTGCGCGTCGAGCACGTCGAGCAGCGAGCGCTGTCCAACCTTGAACTGCTCGCGATAGGAAGCGACCAGCTTTTCATTGGCGGCGGCCTGTTGCCTCAGGGTCTTCGCCAGATCGGCTTGCCGGAAACGGCGATCCCATGAGGTGCGAACGGCTTCCTCGATTTCGCGCAAGACCTGATGATAGGCGAGCCGCTGCTCGCTGGCGCGGCGGATCTGCTCCTGTTCATTGGCCTTGTCTATGCCGCCGCGATACAAATTCCAACGCAGCACCAGACGCGCCTGCAGGTCATTGGTGTCCCCGTCGTCGCCGTCAATGTCGGTGCCTGCCCTGGCCCGACCTTCAGCAATGACTTCAGGGCCATATTTCGCCCGGGCCGCATCCACCAGGGAAGCCGCGGCGTCGATATCGCTGGTGGCCATGTGAACGCGCGGATTGTTCTGTCGTGCCAGGCCGATCGCGTCATCCAGTGACCGCGGAAGCGCGGCGGCGACATCACCCGGCCGCGAAGCATTGACCAGCGGCTTGCCGACGGTCTTGAAGAACCGGATCTTGGAGGCTTCCAGCTCTTCGGTCGCCTCCTGCATGCGGGCCTTGGCCGCGAACAGACGCTCCTCGGCCTGTTGGCGGTCGGCCTCGTTCAGCGCCCCGCCTGAGATGCCTTGCCGGATGTCGCCGAGTATCGCCTGATGGAAACCCAGATTCTTCTTGGCTTCGGAAACGATCGAAGCCTGCAGCATGTATTCGAGGTAATCCTGGACAACGGACAGCCCGATGAATTCGGACCGTTCCAGCACCCGGAACGACGCTCCGTCGACGCGCGATGCCTGGCGGTTCAATTCCGCGCGACGAGCTCCGCTGTCGAATAATTTCTGGGTCACCACCAGATTCGCTTCCGCCGGATAGAGCGAATCGTCCTCTATCGACAGCGAGCGTCGGGAGGAATTGTCGAGCCGGCGAACACCAGCCGATCCCTCGACATCGACACTGGGAAGGTAAAGGCCCTTGGCCTGCCGCAACTCAAACTCGATTGCTTCGCGGTTTTCGATCGCCTGTCCAATCTCGGGATTGGATTCCACCGCGACAGCCATCGCCTCCTTGAGCGTAAGCGCATGAGCGCCCCCGCAGGTCAGCATGGTGGCCGCCATCAACAGACCAAGGCGCCTGCCTATGGCCGACATGTTTGTCGTATTCATAATCCCACCCTAACGTTTCCCCAGCGTCCTTTTTCAGAGCGCTAACCAAGCCAAGGCCTGCCCGTCGGTGGATTATCCACAAATTCACGGAATGTGTGAGCGATTATTGATTTAGAGGGCGCTAAATAGCCCTTTTGGGCAACAAGGCTGCGAGATGTAGCAAAAATAGCACATAACTTCGGCTCGCTGCGGTTGTATCCGGACGCCCCATTCAGTGGGAAAGCACAGAAAATCGCAAGCCAGTGGGCCGATATGCCCAGAATCATGGCCGGTTCGGATAGCGGTTGTCGATAATCCAACCGGAGGTTGAACGCTTTTTCAGGCATGCCCCTTGGGTGCCGGGTCCAAAAAATACTCTGTCGCGGCGGCCGGCGTGCGCGTCATGTCGCTCATCACGGCCAAAAGCTGGTCAGCGCGTACCTCTAATTTGCGCTCAACGCCACCATGCGGTCGAGCGCCGCGGTCAGGCCGCGAAGCGACACCGGGAAGCTCAGCGGGGTCTCGGCGTCCGTCGTGACATTGAGCTTCAGCACCGAGCCTCCCCTCAGCTTTGCAAGCGTCGGCCGATCGACGGTAAAGACGGAGACGCAACCCGTCGGGAGGCAGGTCCTGAATCGCTGCGGGGGCAGTGGCGGCTGATCGTCGATCTGCAGCGTCACGCCCGGATCGAGCAGGATGCCGAAGGGCAGCAGCAAGGTAGCCGTCGTCGAGCCGTCCGGGCGTGCCGCGATCTCCACGGCAAGAAGCCTCTGCCCGTTCTGCTGGACCTGGTCTTGCGCGAGCGAGCACACTCTCGCCTTCTCGCGAACCGAACAGGTCACACTCCAGTCCTGATAGACCTCGCGCAGCGATGACGGTCCATCCGGGACAGCCGCCACCTGTTGCTGGGCGAACGCCGGCGACATCAACGAGAATAGAATTGCCCCACATGCGGAGACGGCCTTCGGGCCAGACTTCATGTGCAGACCCACTCGCGGATCTTGCATTTCTCTCCCGTTGCCTCGCAGGCCTGCAAGGCGAGATCCTCCGCTTCCCGACGGGTCTCTGCCGAGTTCACGCCCCAGGGCGTGAAACGGTTCTCCACCTTGTCTGCCACGGCGAGCGCACCGCAATGCTTGTAGGGAAAGCCGGTCTCGTCGTCATCATTCCAATGGCGATGGTTGCGGAAGACGGTGACGACGTTGCAGGCTTTTCCGCCCGCGTTCTCGCAATATTTCTGTGCGATGTCCTTCGCTTCCTGCCGCTTGTCGGCGCCCCAGAAGAAGCCGTATTTGCTATCGGCCTGCGAATAGGCGATGGCCGCCCATATGCCTTTTTCCTCCTGTTGCGGCTCCGAGGGGGCCACAAGGTCGGCTGAGACGACTTGTCCACTCCACAACAAGGTCAAGCCCAAAACTGCCAAAGCCTGCAATCTCATGCTCATGGTCGGCATCCTTTCCTTAACCTCAATCGCTTCGCGTCCTACTTCGCCGCCGAAGCGAGGGAGATCACCACACAGCTTTTGCCCGTCGGCAGGAGAAGCGCTTCACCGGCATTGCCGCCGAGTTCGTAGACCTCGACCTGCCCGAGATGGTCGGTAATCTTGCTGCCCTGCGGCAGGATGGATGCGATGTCGGCGCAAGGGCTGGCGAATGGCGCCACCCGCACCATCGCCCCTTCGCAACCCGTGGCGGTGGGCGATGCGAAGACGATGCCGGCGGCCGGTCCGCTATAGCGTTCCGATGCATAGTCCATGCCGACAAAGGCCTGAATGGCGTGCTTGTCGGCCGCCTGATCGTTCCACAGGGATTTGACGCTGTATTTCGTGCCGTTCGTCAGAATCTGTCCGAGCGCCGGATAGACGGTCGAGCAGGCTTGCACACCGGCCTGCTTGACATGCTCGAGGAAGGGCGTGTCCGGAAGCACGGGGGCCGCCGCAGTTTCTGCAGGTGCGGCCGTCGCGCCGCCGACCAGATTGGCGATCGCGGCATAGTTCCCGGCGGCGAAGCCAAGTCCCGCCACGACCAATCCCAGCAATGAATATCCGGCCACGCGTGGCCAGCGCCGCCTTGGGGGCTCGGCCCGCCTCTGCCGATCCGCCTCGACGGCCGGAGTGCGTTTCGCGGACGTGAACTGGTCCTGCTGGCTCATGGTGATGCCCCGATTATTTGAGTGGTGAAAGGGCCTCTGACAGCCCCTTGAGCGTTGCAGTCACGGTGATCGTCTGGCCGTCGACTGTCGAATAGGAGATCGCCGGTGTCGCATTCTGCGAGATCTGTCGGCGCATGACGGGGCCGACCGGCAACATGCCGACACAGACCATTTCGTTGCAGCCGTTCAGGTGCACGTCGATCGGCTGCTTCTGTCCATCGAACTTCAGCGACACCAGTCCATCGCTCCTGGCATTCGCAGCGGTGCGCAGGATCATGTAAGGCTTGCCGTCCTGTGTGGCGGCAAGCGACCAGCTGAAGGCCATCTTGCCTGATGCGTCCTCGATGATCTGCGAGACGTTGCAGACCTTCTTGCGGGCCTTGAGGTTCTCGTCGCAGATCAGTGTCCAGTTATCGAATGGGCGGATGGTGCGCTGATAGTCGCCGAGCTTCACCTCGGGCGGCACCACCACGTCCGAAGGTTTGATCCTGTAGGTCGACGCAACCTGCCCGGCGGCCGGCACGAGGCCGCCGCAGAGTGCCAGGCAGGTCAGGGCAACAAGTCCTTTCATTCCTGCCTCAGTTCAAGGTGAAGCTGATGCCGGCGCCGACACCGACATGCCCACCCGCGGCCGTGCCCGACAGATTGCCCCGGATGCGGCCGTCTTCGCTGGTGTAGCCCGCACCGAAGGCGAACGCGCCTGCGTCCCGCCACAAGCCACCGCCCGCCGCCACGCTCAGCTTTCCGGGCCGGTCGTCATAGCGCAGCGAGGCGGCCGCAAGGCCTATTGCGGCCGCCTGCCGCGCCTCGTCGCGGATGCCGCTGATGTCCGAATTGAGCTGGCTGAGCTTCTGGTCGGTATAGTCGTTGGCCTGTTGCAAGGTCGTGACCGCCACCTTGTCGGTGTAGTCGTTGGACGTATCGATAGCGTAGGCTACGCGGTTGTCCGTATAGCTCTTGCCCGCGGTCAGGCCCTGGTTCATCTGGTCGACGTTGACCGCATCGGTCCCTTTGACGCCGGGGCCGACATTGGAGATGACGACCGGCGCGTTGACGTCGCCGCCCTGCAACGTGATGGTGTTCGACTTGACGCCGCCCGGGGCGTCATAGGTCACCGCGTTCTCGGTAAGGTTTCCGACGCCGGCTTTCAGATCCTCGATCGCCGTATTGGTGGCGTAGAGCTGCGAGCCGTTGATCGCATCGGTGCTGTCGGAAGACACGCGGCCGGCAGCGACATTGGTGATCGTCCGCTCGGCGCCGGCGTCGCCGACGCTGACGGTTCCGGTTGGAGTCGTTCCGGCATAAGTGTAGGTCTTGCCGTTGATGACGGTGCTGGAGGTCCCGACGGCGGTCTGCGTCACCGAACCGGAACCGAGCGCCACATCGTTGGCATTGTTGGCCTGCGCGCCCTGGCCGAGCGCGACGGCGCCTTGCCCAGCGGCCGTCGAGCCATGTCCCGCGGCCAGGCTGTCGGTGCCGCTCGCCACGCTCTCCGGTCCGATCGCAACGGCGTTGGTGCCGCCGGCGATGCTGTCGGCCAGCGTCGAGTTGGCGTGGAAATACTTGATGCCGCCGCCATTGCTGATGCTGGTCAGCGCATTGTCGACGGCCGTGAAGCCGTCATAGACGGTGGAATAATTGTTGCCCTGGATGTTGTAGGTCGGGCCGGTGATCGAGCCGTCGGGATTGACGGTCGTGCCGCCGCCGAACAGGTTGCTGACGTTTTGCGTCACGCCGCGCAACTGCGAAACGTTGACGCCGTCGGTGTCGGCAGAGCCCGCCGCGACATTGGTGAGCTTGCGTTCGGCACCGGCAGAGCCGATCGACACCTCGCCGACCGACGTTTGCGGACCGGCGAGCGCAAAGGCCGTGTAGCCTGCCTGCGCGCCGACCGTGGTGATGGACTGCGCACCGAGCGCCACGCTGTTGATGAAGGTGCTCTGGGCGCCGGCGCCGAGCGCCACCGACTGGATGCCGGACGCCAGCGAATTGGTGCCGAGCGCCAGCCCATCGGCCAGCATCACATGGGCGCCCTGGCCGATCGCTGTGCCGCCGGGTGCTGTCTGGTCGACAATGGCGCCATTGCCGATGCCGATGCCGTTGTCGCCGTTGACGACCGTGGTCGGACCGACCGCGACCGACTCTGCCCCGACCGCCAGCGAGTCGACCGCCGCCGAATTGGCATGGAAATACTTGGTCGAGGTGACCGATACGGCAGCTATGGCGCCGGCGAGTTGGCGCACCGTCACCGCGTCCTGGTCCTGGGTGCCGTCGGCCACATTGGTGATCTGCCGGTACGAGGTGGCATCGCCCACCGAAACGGCGCCGAGCAGCGTCTTGTCGGTTGTGTTGTACTGGATGAAGTTGGATGGGCCGGCGGGCAATTGCCCGGTAGTCGGAGCGATCGCACGATCGGAAACCGAACCCGAACCGAGCGCCACGCCGCCGTCGATGCTGGCATTGCTGTCGCGGCCGAGCGCCAGCGCGCTGTCGCCGGTCGCGGTCGCCTGGTAGCCGACGGCGGTGGAGCCGACCCCTTGTGCGAAGGAATCGGTTTGCGCCAGCCCGGCCTCGTTGGTGCGGGCGTAGCGGATGCCCTCGCCATTGGCGTCGGTATAGGCGGTCGAGGTATCGCCGGCGATGTTGTTTATCGTGTTGCCGAGATCGGTCAGGGAACCGCCAATGGTGCTGAGCGTGGTGCCGAT
This sequence comes from Mesorhizobium sp. M7A.F.Ca.CA.002.05.1.1, assembly GCF_003998335.1. NCBI lineage: Bacteria > Pseudomonadati > Pseudomonadota > Alphaproteobacteria > Hyphomicrobiales > Phyllobacteriaceae > Mesorhizobium > Mesorhizobium sp. M7A.F.Ca.CA.002.05.1.1. The sequence goes on from NZ_RZQI01000125.1 coordinate 8,778, forward strand.
GGCGTCGACGGCCTGGTTGGTGGCGGCGAGCTGCGAGCCGTTGATGGCGTCGGTCGACGTCGAACTGATCCGCCCCGCGGCGACATTGGTGATGGTGCGTTCCGCACCGACCGCGCCGACGCTGACCGTCGAAGTCGGAGTGGTACCCTGGAAAGCGTAGGTCGTGCCGTTGATCACGGTGCTCGGCGTGCCGACGGCGACGTCGGTGACACTGCCCGAGCCGAGCGCCACGTCGCCTGCGTTGCCAGCGGTCGAGTTTGCACCCAGCGCGAGCGCATTCGCGGCGCTGGCATTCGCTTGCATGCCGAGAGCGGTCGCCTGGAGGCCGGTAGCAAAGGCGTTCTGGCCGATCGCGGTGCTGGAGGTCGCCGTGGCGTTGGCATTCGCGCCGATGGCGGTGCTGTATTGGCCAGAGGCGTTGGAAATGTATCCCATCGCCGTTGCGTCGAGCGCCGATGCGACGGCGCCGCTGCCGAAGGCCGACGCATTGGCGTCGGATGCACTCGAATTGACACCGGCCGCGATGGCGTTCGTCCCCGTTGCGGTCGCGACGGGTCCGATCGCAACGGAGTCCGTGCCCGTCGCCGAGGAGTCCGCCGCCGTCGAGTTGGCATGGAAATACTTGATGCCGCCGCCGACATTGATGTTGTTGACGACGGCGCCGATGGCATCGACGGCCTGGTTGGTGGCGGCGAGCTGCGAGCCGTTGATGGCGTCGGTCGACGTCGAACTGATCCGACCCGCGGCGACATTGGTGATGGTGCGTTCCGCGCCGGGCGCGCCGATGCTGACCGTCGAGGTCGGGTTGGTGCCCTGGAAGGCATAGGTCGTGCCATTGACCACCCCACTGGCCGTTCCGACCGCCGTGGTGGTCACCGAGCCCGAGCCGAGCGCCACGTCGCCGGAGCTTGCCGCCGCCGTCGCGCCATCGCCAAATGCGATATTCCCGGCGAGGCCGGCGGCACCTGCCGTGGAGCCGTTGCCCAACGCCACTGAGCCTTGGCCGATCGCCTTGTTGTTGTTGCCGATGGCGACGGCACCGTTGGCCGCGTTGGCCGCGGTGGCGGTCGCCGTGCCGTCGCTGTTGGCGATGTTGTTTGCGCCGCCGGTGAAGGCGCCGGTGCCGCTGGCGAAGCTCGGATCGCCGATGGCAACCGCGCCGTCTCCATAAGCGACGTTGCCCGCACCGATGGCGACAGCCTTGCCCCCGCTTGCGTTTGCGTTGGTGCCGATGGCGACGGCGTCGACGGAGTTCGCAGTGGCCTGGAGACCGACCGCGATGGCGTTGGCTGCGGACGCCGTCACGTCCGTGCCGATGCCGATGGCGCTCTGTGCGCTGGCGCCTGCTCCAAAGGTGCGCGAGCCGACATAGATGGCGTTCAACCCGGACGCGCTCGCCGAAACGCCGACAGCGACGGCATTGGTGCCGCTGGATGCGGCGCCGATGCCAAGCGCTGTGCTGGCAATCCCGCTGGCGTTGGCGCTGACGCCGGCGGCGAGGGAATTGTCTCCCGTCGCATTCGCTCCAGACCCGAATGAGGAGGCGTTTGTGCCGCTGGCAACGGC
>NZ_RZQI01001261.1:0-1272 GCF_003998335.1 Mesorhizobium sp. M7A.F.Ca.CA.002.05.1.1
ACACGGCACCCGCCGCTCTGCAGCCGGCGCGAACAGCCTGCGATAATGGTCGAGGTCAAAGCGGTCACCCTCGCTGGCCGCGATCAGCACCAGTTCGGCCTCATCGCCGGACCCGGTCAGCACAAAAGGCAGGCCCTCGATCGCGGAGCGGTCAGCTTCACGGCTGATCAGCAGACATTTTGTCCCTGGGCGCAGCTTCCCCGAAATCGCCATCTGCCTGAAGGATCGCCACGCCACCTCGCCGGAAGAAACGAAATGATCCCAGCTTCCCGCTTCGAAGCCGAGTTTCATGAGCCGGCTTTCATTGGGTCGTGCCCGCCTGCCGGAGTTCGAAACCAGCACCACGGTCTTGCCGGCGCGCTTCAGCGCCGACAGCGCTGCCACCGCGCCTGGATAGGGCCGTGTGCCGTCATGCAGCACGCCGAACTGGTCGAGCAGGAACACGTCGTAGCGCTCCGCCAGCGGCCCGATGCCGTCGAGACGTTCGATCGTTTTGGCGCTCATAGGAGTCCTGCCCGGCTTGCACCCATCAGCGCCAGCCGCGCCGTGCCGGCGGCGGCCTCGTCGGAAAGCGCGGGCAGGAAATCGACGCCGAGCCTGCGTCGCCGGATTGCCGTCCAGGCCGGGTTCGCCGCCCCGCCTCCGACGCTCCGGACCGATATCAGCGCGGGCGCGCCGAGTTCGGCAAGCCTGTCATAGCCGAGCGTTTCGATCGCGGCGATGCCTTCGAACATCGCTTTCAGATAATCGGCGTCGTCCGCCGGCCGGGGCGCAAGGCGAGGCGGCAGCGCCGGATCGGCGATCGGAAATCGTTCGCCCGTGGCGGGAAGCGGATAGTAATCGAGGCCGGTGTCGGTCTCCGGGTCGATTGTCGCGCTGAGTTCGATGATACAGGCGAGCGGAAAATGCTGAGCCAGCACCTTGCCGCCGGAATTCGACGCACCGCCCGCCAGCCAGGCGTTGCCGAGCCGGTGGCTGTAGATGCCGAAGCGCGGCGCCGCAATCGGCCGGTCGGACAGGATCTTGATGGTCAGCGAGGATCCCAGCGCAGTGACGCCGTCGCCGATCGCGGCGGCACCGGTCGCCAGGAACGAGGCGCAACCATCCGTGGTTCCGGCGACGACGGCCACATCGCGCGGTAAGCCGAACAGTTCCCCGGCTTCCGCGGTGAGGGCGCCCGTGACCTCGCCCGGTTCGACCACGCGCGGCAGCAACTCCATGCGCATTCCGGTCGCCGCGATCCATTCCGGCCAGCGGCGGGCCTCGACATCA
>NZ_RZQI01001262.1:0-1271 GCF_003998335.1 Mesorhizobium sp. M7A.F.Ca.CA.002.05.1.1
AGGGGGAGGGCAGCGTGCGTCGGCCTGGACGCGCCGGAGGCGGCGGCTTGGGCGCGCTGCCGTCGGTTCGATCCGACGCAACGCCGTCGCCCGCTGCTACGGATGGAGCGAGCATGAGCGACACCGCCCTGAGCCGGGGAAGGACGAACATCTGGACATCGTGCTGGATCGGCGAACGGCGCCGGCCACGGTGGCCGCTGGCTGGGAGTACATCCATTTCGAACACTGCGCACTGCCCGAGTTGGACCTGACGCAGATCGACCTGCGCGCCTCGCTGCTGGGCAAGGCTATGCGCGCGCCGCTGCTGATCAGCTCTATGGCCGGCGGCATGCCACGGGCCGAGGCCATCAACCGGCATTTGAGCGAGGCAGCGCAAGCCTTGGGGATCGCCATGTGCGGTTCGCAGCGTGTGAGCCTGCAATCCCGCAACTCCCAGGGGCTAACGCGCGCGCTGCGCCGCCTGGCGCCAGACATTCCCTTGCTGGCCAATATCGGCGCCGCGCAACTGCGGGAGGCCGACGGCCTGGACCTGGCGCGTCGCGCGGTGGACGCGCTGGAGGCCGATGGGCTCATCGTCCATCTCAATCCGCTGCAGGAAGCGGTACAGCCGGAGGGCGACCGCGAACTGGCGCGGCGTCCTGGCGCTGATCGCTGGCGCCGCGCGCATCGTGGGCGTGCCGATGGTGGCCAAGGAAGTGGGGGCGGGCCTGTCCGCCTCGGTGCCTGTGCGCTCGTCGAGGCGGGCGTGGCGGTAATCGATGTCGCCGGCGCCGGCGGCACCAGTTGGGCCGCAGTGGAGGGCGAGCGCGCCCGCAATGCCGCCGACCGTGCAGTGGCGATGTCATTCGCCGATTGGGGGATTCCACCCTGACCAGCGTGCAGGCGGTGCGTCGGGCGCTGCCAACGGTGAAGCTGATCGCGTCGGGCGGGATCCGCGATGGCGTCGACGTGGCCAAGGCCATCCGCCTGGGCGCGGACATCGCCGGGCAGGCGGCCAGCGTGCTGGGCGCGGCGACAGTGTCCACCGGGGCCGTTGTCGCGCATTTCGAGATCGTCATCCGCCAGTTGGCCGTCGCCTGCTTCTGCACGGGCTCGGCTGATCTGGCGGCGTTGCGTCAGGCGCGCTTGTTGCCCTCGTCGCATTTGTCCGCCGGTTGATGTCGGCGTCGTCCGCACGCTAACAGCAGGCTGCTGAAATACCTACGCCAAAGACAGACTATTGATCCCCCTGGCGAGACGGCTCGATTGACGGGAGCGATGTGTTCATGGAG
>NZ_RZQI01001263.1:0-1264 GCF_003998335.1 Mesorhizobium sp. M7A.F.Ca.CA.002.05.1.1
CCCCTGCGCAACTCCGTCGATGACGATCTCACCGCCCTGATTGCCGAAGCAGAAGCGCTTGGGGTGGCGGCATGAACGCCTTCTCACGCCGCGGCGCCTGCCCGGCCTTGTCGGCGCCGATGCAGACCGGCGACGGGCTTTTGGTGCGGCTCAATCCGGTTGCTGGAGGCCCGTCTTCTGGAGGTCCGACTTCTGGAGGCCCGACTTCTGGAGGATTGTCGCCGAAGCTTTTGATCGGGTTAGCCGAATCCGCCTTGCGGCATGGCAATGGCATCATGGAAGTCACCGCGCGCGGCAGTCTGCAGATACGTGGGCTGACGACGGACAGCGCGATGCTGCTGGCGGCGGAGGTCGATGCGCTTGATATCGCGGTGCGCACCGGCGTGCCAGTCGAGACCGGCCCGCTGGCTGGCATCGATCCGCAAGAGATTGCCGATCCCCGGCCACTGGCTGAACGGATCAGGGCTGCAATCGAAGAAGCTGGGCTTGCGCAACGGTTGGGGCCGAAGGTTTCGGTGATTGTCGATGGCGGTGGGCAACTTGGGCTGGATTCGGTGACGGCCGATGTTCGGCTTGCTGCAACGCGCAGTGGTGCGAGAATCCAATGGCAGGTGTCTGTCGCGGGTGACGGGCAGAATGCGAAGCCGCTAGCGTTTGCTGATGAAGGTGCGGCTCGCGACATCGCCGTCGCGGCTCTAAGAATGATTGCCGAAAAAGGCCGTGAGGCCCACGCAAGGGATCTGTCGGAGAGACAATTGGCTTCTCTCGCAGGCTGGCATTCTACGGCGCCCCCCTCTGTCCTGCCGGACATCTCCCCCTCCAGGGGGGAGATTGGCAGCTTCACCGCAGGCTCCCCTCTTGCAGCATCGACAGTTGGCGAACGCGGCTCTCCAAGCGCAATCTCCCCCCTGGAGGGGGAGATGTCCGGCAGGACAGAGGGGGGCGCCGTAGAGCACTCTCGCCGGCCAATTGGCTTCTTCAATGTAAGCCACGCCACCGCCCTCGGCATCGCCCTCCCCTACGGCAGCATGCCGGCCGACAAGCTAATCGCTCTCGCCCAACACGCCCTCTCCCTCAACACAACCGAAATCCGCCTAGCCCCCGGCCGCGCCCTGCTCTTCCTCGGTCAGCCACCGGCAGCCAACCAACCCCTCCAACACACCGCCACCGCCCTCGGCTTCGTCACCGCCCCCACCGACCCGCGCACGCGCATTGCCGCTTGCCCCGGCACGCCGGCCTGCGCCTCCGGCCGCATTGCCACGCG
>NZ_RZQI01001264.1:0-1256 GCF_003998335.1 Mesorhizobium sp. M7A.F.Ca.CA.002.05.1.1
CTCATGCTCAAAACTGCCTTCCTGACGCTGCTTTCGCTTGCCATAGCCATCGTCGGCGGTGGCGGCAGCGTCTGGTATGCGCTGAAAGTCCAGGATGGTGTCGGCGCCATCAGGATCGGCCAATGGACAGCCTTTCCCGATATCGGCACGCCGGCCGCCGATCCCTATTCCAAGGCCCGCGTGGCGCGCGAGGGTGTGCTTGCGCTCGGCCGCGCCGAGGGGCTGTCCTTCGTCGCCGAGCGAGACGCGGCCGGCGCCGAGCTCAAGCGCGAATGCACCTACACAATCGAGGGTGATTTTCCGACAGCACGGTTCTGGACGCTTTATGCCGCCGACCAGTCGCTCGGCGTGGTCGAAACCGGCAAACCCCGGCTGGCGGCGCTGCAATCCTACGGGGTGGTGCGCCAGCCCGACAATTCGGTGATCATTTCCGCCGGCCATCACCCGATGCCGGGCAATTGGCTGCTGACAGACGGCTTCGGCAGGATGTATTTCGTGCTGACCTTCTACGACACGCCAATCGCCAGCAGCACCGGCCTGTCGGACGTCTCGCTGCCGCATATCGTCAAGGTCGGCTGCAATGCGTAGTTTTTACGCTGCGATGCGCGGACTTCTGCATGCCGTCCTGCTCGGTCTGCTCGGCGCCGGCATCGTGCACATCGCCGTGCTGCTGCTGGTGCCCGAGTTTTCCGAACGCGATGCCTGGTCGCGGCTGTCCATGGCGTCGGATCTGTACAAGATGACGCGGCTCGATGCCGAGGCCGGTGGCGCGCCCGTGGTGAAATCCGTCGACCCGCTGTTTTACGCGACGGCCTGCCGGTTCGATCTGGGCGAAGGCATGGTCCGCGTCAAGGCACCTGGGCATGTCCCGTTCTGGTCGGTGTCGGTCTATGACCGCAGCGGCCACAACATCTATTCCTTCAACGACCACACAGCGACCGGCGGCGTTCTGGATGCCGTCGTGCTGACGCCGGCGCAGATGATCGACGTGCGCAAGGATCTTCCAGAGGATCTTCAAGGAGCGATCTTCGTCGAAGCGCCGATCGAGGAAGGCATCTTCGTCATCCGCGCCTTCGTGCCCGACAGCAGCTGGAAGCCGATCGTTTCGCGCTTCTTCGAACAGAGTTCCTGCGAGTTGCAGGACTTCTAAAGCGAGTCGCGTCTGAACGGATTCAGACGACCCGCTTTGGATCTTTGTGCATGTCGTTCTCCCAAAACCGAGGTCACTTTTGGGCGACATGCACTAGACATGATCC
>NZ_RZQI01001265.1:0-1253 GCF_003998335.1 Mesorhizobium sp. M7A.F.Ca.CA.002.05.1.1
TGTTTACCGCTGCGGGGCCGATGGCCGTGCTCGACGGCGTTGCCGCGCCGGAGCTTGCCGAAGAACTCAACGTCATGGCCTTTTTTTCCACGCCGCAAAAATTCCTTGGCGAGAAGGTCGTTGTCCACAGCACCGAAGAGTCGGAAGGATTGACCTTCTCCACGGACGTCAAGCTTAACGTCTCGACCGTCGAGTCCCACCCCGGCAAGACCCTGGCCGGCTGCTCCTACACGCTCGAAATCAAATAAAAACCCGGCATTCGCGCCGGGTTTTCGATCAAGTCAGAAATGGCCGGGGCCCTTCTGCCCGGTGCATGGTCCGTCAATCGCCGTCGATCGCCGTGGCGATGCGGGCGATGGCCTGCTGATAGACGCTCGCGGAATTCCAGCCGGCAATCGCGCCCATATTCGCACTCGCGCTCGCGCCCGCCCGCCAGCCATGGCCCTTGAGGAAGTTGGCGGTGGAAGCCAGCGCCGTGCCCTTGTCGCGCAGGTTTCCGCCGCCGACGCCATATTTCAGGACGTTTCCTGGCAGGAACTGCGTGTGTCCGATCTCGCCATGCGCGGCGCCGACCGACGAGGCTGACAACGCCCCGCGATCAACCAGCTTCAGGGCTGCGATGGCATGCGGGTAGAAGAACCCCGGGCGGCGGCAATCATAGGCAAGCGTCAAAATGGCAGAGACGGTGTTCTGGTTGCCCATGGCCGAACCGAAGCCGGTTTCCATACCCCAGATGGCGAGCAACACGCCCGGCGACACGCCGTAATTCGCTTCGATCTTGGCGAACAGCGCCGCATTCGACTTTTTCAGCGACCGGCCCTTGGAAATAATCGCCGCGCCGCCGCGCCGCCGCATGAAATCGTCCACCGAGCCGCTGAAAGCCTTGTGAATGCCGCGGTCGACGGAGATCGTCTTGGTCGCGTAGTTCGCCCCGGCCAGAGCGGCCAGCCCCTTGGCGCCTACACCTTCCGACCTGGCCTGCGCGGCAAAATCCTGCTTCCAGGCCTCGAAGCCGGCGCCGGTCTTGCCGCAGCTGGCCGCTGCCTGTGCGCCCGTCGCCAGCGCAAGCACCGCCACCACGGCCGCTGCAAACATCTTTCCCTTGGCAAGAATTGCCATGTTGATCTCCTGGTTGCCTGAATCACGTCCCAATTGCGAACTTGCCAGCGAAACGCGCACTTGTCACTGTCACCGCTGCAATGCTGGCGAATGCCGTGGAATTTGCCTAGGATCAAGTGATTATTGTGGCACTG
>NZ_RZQI01001266.1:0-1252 GCF_003998335.1 Mesorhizobium sp. M7A.F.Ca.CA.002.05.1.1
CCTCATAACCGTCGAGCACCGCGCGCACCGCGCCGTCGCCGATCGAATGCACGGCGATCTGCAGCCCGCGTCTGTCGACCGCGACGGCCAGATCGATGAACTGTTGCGGCGTGAACAGCGGCTCGCCCACCCAGTCGAGCCGGTCGGCATAAGGCTCGACCATGACAGCTGTCCAGGAATCGAGAACGCCGTCGTAGAACACCTTGACCATGCCCGACGACAGCCATTCGCTGTTGTAGCGTTCGGCCATATCAGACGCCTTGTCGAGCATGTCGAGCGTCATGAAATTCTTGTAGTGGAACGGGATCTTGACGCGGCAGGGCAAGCCTTCCTCGGCGTCGATCTCGGCCAGCAGCTCAAGCTGATAGAGATTGCCGTCCATGTTCTGGATCGAGGTGATGCCGTGGCGGGCGCACCAGGCGAGCCCGCGCCGCATGATGTCGCGGTCGGCGTCCCGCTCCGCCGTCGTCGGCATCGGGTCCGGCTCGCCGCCGGTCGACAGCCCCAGCCGCACCCGGCCTTCGCCGGCAAGATCGAGCACCGGGCCAAAGGCCTCGCCTTCGCGCAATTCACCGGCGGCCAGACCATCGTCACCCATGACGATCTCATTGCCCGGACCAAGCGTGCGCCCCTGCAGGATGCCGGCCATTTCCAGCGCCTTGGTGTTGGCCCACATGGTGTGATGGTCGGGCGCCGCCATGCAGAACGGGCGATCGGGCAAGATGGCGTCGAGGTGATGGCGCGTCACGCGCTCGCTGCCGAGCACGGTGTAGTCGACGCCCTGGCCGACCAGCATCTTCGCGTCGGGCCGGGTCGGCGCATAGTCGCGGATCGCCTTCTGCAGCGCCTCGAAGCCATGAATACCGGTGAGTTGAAGGTGGGCAAGTTCAGCCCCGCCCGAAAACAGATGCATATGGGCTTCGATGAACCCCGGGACCACCGAACCGCCCTTGGCGTCGATGACCCTGGTGGCCGGTCCCTTGAACTCTTCGATGGAGGCGCGGCTGCCGATGGCGACGATTGCGCCATCCTTGACGGCGACAGCCTCGGCGGTGGGATTGTCGTCGTCCATGGTCTGCACGAGACCGTTGATGACGATCAGATCCGCATTGTGACCCGCACCTGTGACAGACATCGCGACTCCGCGCTTTTGACGACTGACTGGGACCGATAAACCCTCTTGTCCAACAACCTGCCACCCCACCGGAGCGACGCCATGGACGAAAAAGAATGCCAGTGCGCTGTCTTGGAA
>NZ_RZQI01001267.1:0-1249 GCF_003998335.1 Mesorhizobium sp. M7A.F.Ca.CA.002.05.1.1
GTCCATTAGTCTGCACGTAAGTGTTACTCGCGCGCAGCCATTCGCTCTTATAAGCCTTGTGCCGATACATCCGCGCGCCGGGGAGCCGTGGCTGGATGTCATCAGCAAACGGAGATTCTCATGCGTATCCAATCCTTGGCGCCGATGCTTTCGGCACTGGCCATCTCGGTGTCCTTCCTTACGGCAGCGCCGGCCCTGGCGGAGACGGTGAAGCTGAAAGCGACGCTCGACGGCGCCCAGCAGAACCCGCCGGTGACCACGAAAGGCAAGGGCACCGCAGCTCTTACCTTCGACACGGCCACGAAGAAACTCAGCTGGAACGTCAAATATTCCGGGCTGAGCGGGCCGGCGACCGCCGGGCATATTCACGGCCCAGCCGCGATGGGTGAAAACGCCGGGGTGGCGATCCCGTTCAAGGGCAAGCTCAAGAGCCCGATCAAGGGATCGGCCGTGCTGACCGACGCGCAGGCCGCCGACCTGATGGGCGGCAAGGACTATGTCAACGTGCACACGGCAGCCAACAAGGACGGCGAAATCCGCGGACAGATCGAGACCGCCAAGTAGCGCAAGCCGCATGACAAAAAGGGGCGGGCGACCGCCTCTTTTTTTGTTTGGACTACGCCTTGTCGCGTATCTGCGTCATCGTCTTCGTCGGCGTGATCGCTTCGGGGTCGAGGCGGATTTCCACGATCGCCGGCTTGCCGCTGGCGCGGGCACGTTCGAAGGCGGGAGCGAAATCGGCGGTCTTGTCGACCGTTTCGCCATGGCCGCCATAGGCGCGGGCCAAGGCCGCGAAATCGGGGTTCTTGAGATCGGTGGCGACGACGCGGCCGGGATATTCGCGCTCCTGGTGCATGCGGATGGTGCCGTAGATGCCGTTGTTGACGACGACCACAATGATAGGCAGGTCATACTGCACGGCGGTGGCGAATTCCTGCCCGTTCATCAGGAAGCAGCCGTCGCCGGCGAAAGCGACCACGGTGCGCTCCGGGAACAGCTCCTTGGCGGCGACGGCCGCAGGCGTGCCATAGCCCATCGAGCCTGACGTCGGCGCACCTTGAGTGGCGAAGCGGCGGAAGCGGTGGAAACGATGCACCCAGGTGGCGTAGTTGCCGGCGCCGTTGGTGAGGATGGCGTCGTCGGGCAACATCTTTTCGAGGTAGTTCATGATCGGGCCCATCTGGACCGAGCCGGGGCCGCCTTCCGGTGGCGTCGACCAGTCCAGATAGGCGGCATGCAGCTTTGGCGT
>NZ_RZQI01001268.1:0-1246 GCF_003998335.1 Mesorhizobium sp. M7A.F.Ca.CA.002.05.1.1
TGTCGGCGGACAGCCGAGATCCTTGGCTGCCTCGATCAGCGAATAGTCCATCTTCTCAAGCGCGGAATAGAGCGGCAACACCATGAACGGCAGGTAGGAATAGACGATGCCGATGAAGATCGCCGTATAGGTGTTGAGGATGATCAGCGGCTGGTGGATGACGCCGGTGGCGAGCAGCAGCTGATTGAGCAGCCCTTCGGGCTTGAGAATGCCGATCCAGGCGTAGACCCGGATCAGGAACGAGGTCCAGAACGGTAGGATCACCAGCATCAGCAAGGTCGGGCGGATCGTCGCCGGCGCGCGCGCCATGCCATAGGCGATGGGGTAGCCGACGAGCAATGTCAGGACCGTCGAGACCGCGGCGATGATGACGCTGGTTACATAGGCGTTGAAGTAGAGGGCGTCCTGCGTCAGCCAGGCGTAATTGTCGAGGCTGAGTTGCTTCAGCTGAGCCAGGAACCCGGAAATGCCGCCGCTGAAATCGAGCGCCGGCGTATAGGGCGGAATGGCGATTGCCGTCTGCGACAGCGAGATCTTGAAGACGATGACGAACGGAATGAGGAAGAAAAACAGCAGCCAGACATACGGGATGATGATGACCAGTCGGCCAACGAAGGCAGCACCCAGCCTGGCAAGGATGGATTTGCCGGCATTGGATGCCGGAGAGGCTGATGAGGTGGTGACGGCGGCGCTCGACATGGTCGCCCCTACCGCGTCAGCACGACGCCGGCATCGGGCCGGAAGGAAACCCAGGCGCGGTCGTTCCAGCTCAACGGATCCTCGGTGATACGGGCCGCGTTCATGGTGCTCGCGCGCACCACCTGGCCGTCGTCCAGCCTGACATGGTAGACGGTCATGTCGCCGAGATAGGCGATGTCGTAGACCTCGCCCTCGATGGCGTTGACCGCCTCGGCCGGCTTTTTCGACGACACCTTGATCTTTTCGGGCCTGATGGCGAAGGTGACGGCCGTCCCGGCGCCGGCGGTGCCGGCATTGTCGGTGCGGATGGTGAGGCCGTTGCCGGCATCGATGCTGGCGCTGCCGGCCTCGCCACGCGCGATCTTGCCCTCGAACATGTTCACATTGCCGACGAAGCCGGCGACGAAGCGCGATCCCGGCGCCTCGTAGACTTCGGCCGGCGTTGCCACCTGCATCACCTCGCCCTTGTCGATGATGGCGATGCGATCGGCCATGGTCATCGCCTCTTCCTGGTCGTGGGTGACGACGACGAAGGTCAGGCCGAGGT
>NZ_RZQI01001269.1:0-1239 GCF_003998335.1 Mesorhizobium sp. M7A.F.Ca.CA.002.05.1.1
GCCCTGACGTCCAGCGACAGGTGATCGACGACGGAATAGCCCGAGCCCGAAGTGTCAACGACGCTGACGTCCTCGATCGAAAGGGCGACCTCGCCGAACGCATGACCGGTCGGCGGCGAGCCGAGATCGAAATTCTCGCCGACCATGTTGCGCACGATCCACTCGAGGTCGATGTCCCTGGCTTCGGCCGTTGCCGTTATGGCGCCGTCGCGCAGGACAACGGCGTAGTCGGTGATCTGCAGCGCTTCTTCGAGGTGATGTGAAATGTAGACGATGGAGACGCCGCGGCTGGTCAGATCGCGGATCACCTTGAACAGCACCTCGACCTCGGTTGCACTGAGCGCGGAGGTCGGCTCGTCCATGATGAGGATGCGTGAATCGACCGACAGCGCCCGCGCGATCTCGACGATCTGCTGTTGACCCAGGCGCAGATCCTCGACGAGAGTCATCGGGTCGATGTCCTCTTCGAGATCGGCCATCAGCGCGCGCGCCTGGCGCGATTCTTCGGCGAAGTCGAGGCCGGTTCTGGTGCGCAGTTCGCGGCCCATGAAGATGTTGTCGCGAACGCTGAGGTTCGGCGCCAGGCTGAGTTCCTGGTGGATGATCGAGATGCCGCGATCGCGCGCGTCCGAGGATGAGGAGAAGCTGACGAGATTGCCGTCGAGCACGATGTCGCCGGATGTCGGCGTGACGACGCCGGACAGGATCTTCATCAGCGTCGACTTGCCGGCGCCGTTCTCGCCGAACAGCGTCGTGACCTTGCCGCGATGGATGTCGAAATTGACGCCCTTGAGCGCATGAACGCCGCCATACGACATGACGATGTTGCGCGCCGAAAGCACGGCGTCGCCGGTCGCGGGTCCGGTGTCTGCAGCCGCGCTCATTTGACCTCCAGCCTCACCGGAGTGACCAGCCAGCTCTTCGGGTTGACCAGCTTGAATGCGCCTACCACCGATACGGTCTTGCCGGTCAAGGTGCTGGTGTCGACCTTGGCCAGGACTTCCTTCTTCATCTCGTTGTTCAACGCCGAACCGGCGTCCTGGTATTCGATCTGGTTGGTGAACTGGCCGAATGTGATCTTGCCGGTGGCGTCGCGAAGCTCGGTGCCGTTGATCGCCGGTCCCGTTTGCACCCGGATCATCAGCGTGTCCGGCACGCCTTCGACGGCGACCTTGTAGATGCCGGATTTTCCTTCGCCGACGACACCGGTGAACTTGACCGAGATGACCGGTCCGACGC
>NZ_RZQI01001270.1:0-1239 GCF_003998335.1 Mesorhizobium sp. M7A.F.Ca.CA.002.05.1.1
CTTCTGGGTCGCTGGTATCGGCGCTGCCTTGGCCGCGTTCTGGGTCTCCGGCGGGCACGCGCTGGTGCGCCAGGCGCCGTTCCTGTCCAGCGCGCAGGCGTCGGCGCTCAGCATTTCGGGCGTCACGTCACGCGTCGACGCTACCGGGCCGAACGCCGCACTGTTCGTCGATGGTGAGGCCGTCAATGATGGTGCGAAACCGACGGAGTTGCCGCCGCTCGAAATCCGGGTGACCGGCAATGACGGGCAGACTACCCGCTATACGTTGGGGACATCCGGCCGTTCGCTGGCGTCTGGCGAAAGATTCGGCTTTGCCAGCCGGCTCGACGTGCCTAGAAACGGTGTGAAGACCGTGTCGGTCACTTTCGCCGAATAGGCGATCACCGGGGAAGACCATCAATGCCCATCGTACGCGGCAAGGACATCGAGGTTCTGTTTTCAGCATCGGCGATCGCGCGGCGCAATCTCGAGCTCGCCAAGGAGATTGCCGGACACGACTATCACGATCTGCTGGTGATCTCGGTGCTGAAGGGCTCGTTTATCTTCGCCGCCGATCTTATCCGGGCCATGCACGATGTCGGCCTGTCGCCGGAGGTCGAATTCATCTTCATCTCCAGCTATGGCGCCGGCACCAGCAGCGGCGAGGTGAGGGTGCTGCGCGACATCGACAATGAGGTCGCCGGCCGCGACGTGCTGCTGATCGACGACATTCTCGAATCGGGGAAGACGCTGAGCTTTACCCGCGAGCTGATGTTGTCGCGGGGCGCCAAGAGCTGTTCGATCGCCGTGCTGCTCGACAAGCGCATGCGCCGCCAGACCGAGCTCAATGCCGATTATGTCGGCTTCGACTGCCCCGACTATTTCGTCGTTGGCTACGGCATGGATGTAGCCCATGCTTTTCGCGAGTTGCCGTTTGTCGGTGTCGTCAAAGGGGATGTCTGAGCGGCATCAAAAAGGTTTGCTGATGCTTAGAGCGGTTCGCCGCTTCACGAAAACGCCGAACCGCTCGAGTTTTTTGTTTTGACGCAATTCCCAAGGGAAAGCGCTGTGCGCTTTTCCCGGAAAATCGTCTCACACTTTTCCTGAATTGCTCGTGGGCTTTCAGGAAAAGTCAACTTTTGGCGGCCAAATATGCCGGCCATGGCAAAGCTTCTGATCGTCGAGGACGATGAGTCCGTCCGCACCCTGGCCGCCCGCGCGCTTGAACGCGCCGGGCACACAATCGATATCGCGGCGGAC
>NZ_RZQI01000126.1:0-10334 GCF_003998335.1 Mesorhizobium sp. M7A.F.Ca.CA.002.05.1.1
TCACTGTCGCCATCGATCCGGAAAAAGGCGTCACATCGGCCGACCTGAAGGCGCTCAACGGTGCGCTGAAGCTCGACGGCGATGCTGCCAAGGACGGCGATACGCTGTTCCCGATCCTCTACAAAGCCTTCGTCGAAAAGGACATGAGCCTGCTCGAGGTCAACCCGCTGATCGTCATGAAGAACGGCCGGCTGCGCGTGCTCGACGCGAAAGTGTCGTTCGACAACAACGCGCTGTTCCGCCACCCTGACGTGCTCGAACTGCGCGACACCACCGAAGAGGACGAGAAGGAGATCGAGGCGTCGAAATACGACCTCGCCTATGTCGCGCTCGACGGCAATATCGGCTGCATGGTCAACGGCGCCGGCCTCGCCATGGCGACGATGGACATCATCAAGCTCTATGGTGCCGAGCCCGCCAACTTCCTCGATGTCGGTGGCGGCGCATCCAAGGAAAAAGTCACGGCGGCGTTCAAGATCATCACCCGGGATCCGGCGGTCAAGGGTATCCTGATCAACATCTTCGGCGGCATCATGAAGTGCGACATCATTGCCGAGGGCGTCATTGCCGCGGTCAAGGAAGTCGGACTGGAAGTGCCGCTGGTGGTGCGTCTGGAGGGCACCAATGCCGAGCTCGGCAAGAAGATCATCAACGACAGCGGCCTCAACGTCGTGTCGGCCGACGATCTCGACGATGCAGCCAAGAAGATCGTGGCGGCGGTAAAGGGCTGAGCGGATGCCTCCGCGCAAGATAAACTTGGTCGAGGCGGCGGATCAAAAGATCAAGAAGGTCTTCGATCCGCATATCGCCGGCGACGTCAACGACAGCCAGGCGAAGGTCGCCAAGTTCGGCGAGGTCTTCGATTGGCACGCGCATGACAATGAGGACGAAGCCTTCCTCGTGCTGCGCGGGCGCATCGCCATCGATTTCCGCGACGGTCCGGTCGAACTCGGCGAGGGCGACTTCATCGTCGTGCCGCGCGGTGTCGAGCACCGGCCGCGTTCGCTCACCGCGGAACCGGTCGTGCTGATGTTCGAGCCGGCGACGACGCTCAACACCGGCAATGCCAAGAGCGACCTCACGGTCGCTGACCTGAAGCGGCTCTGACCATGTTTTCCTCGATCAACGGTTTTTAGAAAAGGGCTCCCATGTCCATCCTCGTCGACAAGAACACCAAGGTGCTGGTGCAGGGCCTGACCGGCAAGACCGGTACGTTCCACACCGAGCAGGCGCTGGCTTATCACGGCACGAAAATGGTCGGCGGCATCCATCCCAAGAAGGGTGGCGAGACGTGGACCGGCGCCAAGGGTGAAAGCCTGCCGATCTTCGCCACCGTCGCCGAGGGCAAGGAAAAGACCGGCGCCAACGCTTCGGTCGTCTATGTGCCGCCGGCGGGTGCCGCCGAAGCCATCCTCGAAGCGATCGAGGCCGAGATCCCGCTGATCATCTGCATCACCGAAGGCATACCGGTGATGGACATGATCAGGGTCAAGGCCAGGCTCGACCGCTCGACCTCGCGGCTGATCGGGCCGAACTGCCCGGGCGTGCTCACGCCCAACGAATGCAAGATCGGCATCATGCCCGGAAACATCTTCCGCAAGGGCTCGGTCGGCGTTGTTTCGCGGTCGGGAACGCTTACCTATGAGGCAGTGTTCCAGACCACCAATGTCGGCCTCGGCCAGACCACCGCCGTCGGCATCGGCGGCGACCCCGTCAAGGGCACCGAGTTCATCGACGTGCTCGAGATGTTCCTCGCCGACGAGGAGACCAAGTCGATCATCATGATCGGCGAGATCGGCGGTTCGGCCGAGGAAGACGCCGCGCAGTTCCTCAAGGACGAAGCCAAGCGTGGCCGCAAGAAACCGATGGCCGGCTTCATCGCCGGGCGCACGGCGCCGGCCGGCCGCACCATGGGCCACGCCGGCGCGGTCATCTCCGGCGGCAAGGGCGGCGCCGAAGACAAGATCGCGGCGATGGAATCGGCCGGCATCAAGGTATCGCCCTCGCCGGCAAGGCTGGGCACGACACTGGTCGAGGCGATCAAAGGTTAAGGGAATAGGGGAGTAGGGCAGTAGGGAAAATAGCAGCGGCAAAAAGCGCTACTCCCCTATTCCCTTATTCCCCTACTCCCTCCAAAAACAGGAGACGGAGCCGGGCTCCGCGGACAAAAATGGCAAGACAAGATCAGGCCAACGACCAATTTTCGCTCACCTCTTTCCTTTACGGCGGCAACGCCGATTACATCGATGCGCTCTATGCCGCCTATGAAGACGATCCAGCCTCGGTCAATCCCGAATGGCAGGAGTTCTTTGCCGGGCTGAAGGACGATGCCGGCGATGTGCGCAGGAATGCCAAGGGTGCCTCATGGGCCAAGCCCTCCTGGCCGCTGCAGGCCAATGGCGAACTGGTGTCGGCGCTCGACGGCAATTGGGGTATCGTCGAGAAGACGATCGAAAAGAAAGTCAAGGACAAGGCGGTCACCAACGGCGTCGTCCTGTCCGACGCCGACGTGCATCAGGCGACGCGCGATTCGGTGCGCGCCATCATGATGATCCGCGCCTACCGCATGCGCGGCCATCTGCATGCCAATCTCGACCCGCTCGGCATCGCCAAACCGCTCGAGGACTACAACGAGCTGTCGCCGGAAAATTACGGCTTCACCGCTGCCGACTATGACCGGCCGATCTTCCTCGACAATGTGCTCGGGCTCGAATTCGGCACCATCCGGCAGATGCTGGAAATCCTGACGCGCACCTATTGCTCGACGCTCGGCGTCGAGTTCATGCATATTTCCGACCCCGAGGAAAAGGCCTGGATCCAGGCCCGCATCGAAGGTGCCGACAAGGAGATCACCTTCACCGCCACCGGCAAGAAGGCGATCCTGCAGAAGCTGGTCGAGGCCGAAGGTTTTGAGCAGTTCATCGACGTCAAGTACAAGGGCACCAAGCGCTTCGGCCTCGATGGCAGTGAAGCGCTGATCCCGGCGCTGGAGCAGATCGTCAAGCGCGGCGGCCAGCTCGGCATGAAAGAGATCGTGCTCGGCATGGCGCATCGCGGAAGGCTGAACGTGCTTTCCCAGGTGATGGCCAAGCCGCACCGCGCCATCTTCCACGAGTTCAAGGGCGGCTCGGCCGCACCCGACGAGGTCGAGGGTTCGGGCGACGTCAAGTACCATCTCGGCGCCTCGTCGGACCGCGAGTTCGACGGCAACAAGGTGCATCTGTCCCTGACCGCCAATCCCTCGCATCTGGAAATCGTCGATCCGGTGGTGATGGGCAAGGCGCGCGCCAAGCAGGATTATCTGTTCGGCCGCAGCCGCGAGGAAATCGTGCCGCTGGAAGAGCGCGCCAAGGTGCTGCCGCTCTTGCTGCATGGCGATGCCGCCTTTGCCGGCCAGGGCGTGATCGCGGAAATCCTCGGCCTGTCCGGCCTGCGCGGCCACCGCGTCGCCGGCACGTTGCATTTCATCATCAACAACCAGATCGGCTTCACAACCAATCCGCGCTTCTCGCGCTCGTCGCCCTATCCGTCCGACGTCGCCAAGATGATCGAAGCGCCGATCTTCCACGTCAATGGCGACGATCCGGAAGCCGTGGTGCACGCCACCAAGGTGGCGATCGAATTCCGCATGAAGTTCCACAAGCCTGTTGTGGTCGACATGTTCTGCTACCGCCGCTTCGGCCACAATGAGGGCGACGAGCCGGCCTTCACCCAGCCGATCATGTACCGCAACATCCGCACCCACAAGACGACCGTGCAGATCTACGGCGACCGGCTGATCGCCGAGGGTCACCTCACCCAGGCCGAGCTCGACCAGCTCAAGGCCGACTGGCGAGCGCATCTGGAATCCGAGTGGGAAGTCGGCCAGCACTACAAGCCCAACAAGGCCGATTGGCTCGACGGCGCCTGGTCTGGCCTGCGCACGGCCGACAACCAGGACGAACAAAGGCGCGGCAAGACCGCCGTGCCGGTCAAGACGCTGAAGGAAATCGGCAAGAAGCTGACCGAGGTGCCGAAGGATTTCGAGGCGCACAAGACGATCATCCGCTTCCTCGAAAACCGCCGCCAGGCGATCGAGTCGGGCGAAGGCATCGACTGGTCGACGGCCGAGGCGCTGGCCTTCGGCGCCATCCTGCTCGACGGCAATCCGATCCGCCTGTCGGGGCAGGATTCCGAACGCGGCACCTTCTCGCAGCGCCATTCCGTGCTCTACGACCAGCGCGACGAGACCCGCTATATCCCGCTCAACAATCTGTCTGCCGCTCAAGCCGGCTACGAAGTCATCAACTCGATGCTGTCGGAAGAGGCGGTGCTGGGCTTCGAATATGGCTACAGCCTTGCCGAGCCGAAGGCGCTGACCTTGTGGGAAGCGCAGTTCGGCGATTTCGCCAACGGTGCCCAGGTGGTGTTCGACCAGTTCATCTCTTCGGGTGAACGCAAGTGGCTCAGAATGTCGGGCCTCGTCTGCCTGCTGCCGCATGGCTATGAAGGCCAGGGTCCGGAACATTCTTCGGCCCGGCTCGAACGCTTCCTGCAGCTTTGCGCCGAAGATAACATGCAAGTGGCCAACTGTACGACGCCGGCCAACTACTTCCACATATTGCGCCGGCAGCTGAAGCGCGACTTCCGTAAGCCGCTGATCCTGATGACGCCGAAGTCGCTGCTGCGCCATAAGCGGGCGGTGTCGACGCTGCCGGAAATTTCGGGCGAAAGCTCGTTCCACCGATTGCTGTGGGACGATGCGCAGCTGCTTTCCGGCCAGGCGATCAAGCTGACCAAGGATTCGAAGATCCGCCGCGTCGTGCTGTGTTCGGGCAAGGTCTATTACGACCTCTACGAGGAGCGCGAGAAGCGCGGCATCAACGACATCTATCTGCTGCGCGTCGAGCAGCTTTATCCGTTCCCGGCCAAGGCGCTGATCACCGAACTGTCGCGTTTCCGCAATGCCGAGATGGTGTGGTGCCAGGAGGAGCCCAAGAACATGGGCGCATGGTCGTTCATCGACCCCTATCTGGAATGGGTGCTGGCGCATATCGATGCCAAGCATCAGCGGGTGCGCTACACCGGCCGTCCGGCCGCCGCCTCGCCGGCGACCGGACTGATGTCGAAGCATCTCGCCCAGCTCGCCGCCTTGCTCGAAGACGCGCTCGGCGAATAGAGAAGATCTGGGCGAATAACAGAACCGAAAGAAAACGGACAGGCACAATGGCTACCGAAATCCGCGTTCCCACTCTCGGCGAATCCGTCACCGAAGCGACCATCGGCAAATGGTTCAAGAAGGTCGGCGACGCGATCGTCGCCGACGAGCCGCTGGTCGAGCTCGAGACCGACAAGGTGACGGTGGAGGTGCCTGCCGCCGCCGCTGGAACCTTAAGCGAAATCACCGCCAAGGAAGGCGAGACGGTCGGTGTCGGTGCGCTGCTCGGTTCGATTTCGGCAGGTGGCGCTGCCGCCGCGCCAGCGACCAAGCCGCAGGCGGTGTCGCAGGCCTCGTCGCCGGATGCGGCATCGACCGGCAAGCAAGCCGCGGCCGAGACCGCCAAGATCGCCGGCGATGCCGGCCCGGTCGAGCCGCGCACCATGCCACCGGCACCGGCCGCAGCGAAACTGATCGCCGAAAGCAATCTCTCGGTCGACCAGATCTCCGGTTCGGGAAAGCGTGGCCAGGTGCTGAAAGGCGACGTGCTCGACGTCATCTCCAAGGGTGCGCCGTCGCAGCCGGCGGAGACGCCGAAGGCGGCACCTGCACCGGTTGCCGTGCGCGCGCCGTCCTCGGGCGACGACGCTTCGCGCGAGGAGCGCGTGCGCATGACCAAGCTGCGCCAGACCATCGCGCGCCGCCTCAAGGAAGCGCAGTCGACCGCAGCCATGCTGACCACCTTCAACGAGGTCGACATGTCAGCGGTGATGGCACTGCGGACCAAGTACAAGGATGTGTTTGAAAAGAAGCACGGCGTGAAGCTCGGCTTCATGGGCTTCTTCACCAAGGCCGTGACACACGCGCTGAAGGAGATCCCCTCGGTCAATGCCGAGATCGACGCCACCGACATCATCTTCAAGAACTATGCCCATATCGGCGTCGCCGTCGGCACCGAAAAGGGCCTGGTTGTGCCGGTCGTGCGCAATGCCGACCAGATGTCGATCGCCGAGATCGAAAAGGACATCGGCCGGCTGGGCATCGCCGCGCGCGACGGCAAGCTGTCGGTCGCCGACATGCAAGGCGGGACGTTCACCATTTCCAACGGCGGCGTTTACGGGTCGCTGATGTCGACGCCGATCCTCAACGCACCGCAGTCGGGCATTCTGGGCATGCACAAGATCCAGGACCGGCCTGTGGTGGTCGGCGGCCAGATCGTGATCCGGCCGATGATGTACCTGGCGCTCAGCTACGATCACCGCATCGTCGACGGCAAGGAAGCGGTGACCTTCCTGGTCCGCGTCAAGGAAAGCCTGGAGGATCCGGAACGGCTGGTGCTCGATCTGTGAGCAAGGCCAACCGCCCCGTGAGCGGCTGGCTGGAACGGTTCGGGTTCAAACTGGGCCGGGCCGCGGGCGGCGCGCAGCGGACTTTTCGGCGCAGTATTTTCTGGCTTGGCTTGTCCACTGCTGTTCCTTCGCTGGCAATCGCCGCCGGATGGAATCCGGCAAAGGTGAGCAGCAACCTCGGCATCTTTGCCCTTAGTGACGTGCAATTGGCGGAGCGGAAGATAACCGTCACCCCGATCGGCCAACTCGAATTGCCGACGGGCGAGATTATGGCCTGCGATCCTCTGGTCACAGGCGATGACTGGCCAGCATTGAGCCGCAAGGTCAAACCTGGAAGTTATCCGGTTTCTCTGTTCGAGGCCCAGGGACGTGTGGCAGCAGCGTTCCTTCGGCTCCGCCCAGGCACGCCGGTCCGCTGGGAACTGGCGACCTTGCCAGACCAGGACGTGTCGACCCTGAAGGACGACGAAATGTTCGGCTACCCCGTCGAAGCCGGCCTTGGCTCTTTCATGGACAAGACGGCGATGGCGCTGATGTCGGCCGAACAGGACAAGCTCAAGGCCGACGAGAATTACTATGACGACGTGCTGGCCGCCGAATTCGCACCCAACCAGGACAGGTTCGTCATGCATCATCCGGTTGCCGGCAACCCGCTCAACATCGCGATGTTCTGGAGCGGCTGGGGTGATGGATTTTATCCGTCATTCTGGGGACTGGACGCAGCAGGCGAGCCGTTGTTGCTGCTGACCGATTTCGGCGTGCTGGAAAACGCCGATGGCCGCGAGAGCAAGTAGGTCGCGCTGATGCAAAGCGTCCTATCGCCCACTATCCGATGTGCAGCCGGGATGCTGGCCGTGTTGTTCACCGACTCTGCCGCAAATGCCGCCTGCCCGATAGAACTCGCCGTCTATGGCGACGCCCAGAGCGGCAGCGAAATCGATTTCACGCCGACCGGCACCTCGGCGACGGTCACCAATACGTTCCGCATGATCCTCGACAACAGTGTGGTGCTCAACGGCATCGTCATGTGGAACGAGGGCGTGTCGCGGCCGAACGGCGCGCTGATGTACAAATGCCCCGAGGGCGACGTCACCGGCGAGGAGCTTGCCGCCTGCACGCCCTGGCATGGCGTCATCTACACGGCGGATGACAAGGGCAACATCGGGCTGCTGCCGGCCGAAGGTGTCGAAGCGCCGAAGACGCTGATCCTGCCGGATCTCGGGCCAGCGTTGCGCCAATCCAGTGCCTATGGCGGCAGCGGGTTTTCGAAAGTGCCGGGGGATGTGTTTGCCTTGAAGGGATGCCAGGAATGAGCGGGACGCAAAAGGTGCTGCTGGTCACCGGCGGCAGCCGCGGCATCGGCGCGGCGATCTGCCGGTTTGGATCGAAGGCCGGCTACAGGGTCGCGGTCAACTACGCTGCGAATCAGGACGCCGCCGATGCACTGGTCGCGGAGATCGAGGCTGCCGGCGGCGAGGCTTTTGCGGTCAAGGGCGATGTCGGCAGCGAGGCCGATATCGTGGCCATGTTCGAGGCCGTCGACCACGCCTATGGACGGCTCGATGCCTTCGTCAACAATGCCGGCATCGTCGACGTCAAGGCGCGCGTCGACGAGATGGACGTTTCGCGGCTGGAGCGCATGATGCGCGTCAATGTCGTCGGCTCGTTCCTCTGCGCCCGTGAGGCGGTCAAGCGCATGTCGACCCGCCATGGCGGGTCGGGCGGGTCCATAGTCAACATCTCGTCGGCGGCAGCGACATTGGGCTCGCCGGGCGAGTATGTCGATTATGCCGCCTCCAAGGGCGCCATCGACACCTTCACCATCGGGCTCGCCCGCGAGGTGGCGCTGGAAGGCATCCGCGTCAATGCGGTGCGCCCTGGCATCATCGACACGGATATCCACGCTTCCGGCGGGCAGCCGGACAGGGTGGAGCGGTTCCGCGACCTGCTGCCGATGAAAAGAGCCGGTACAGTGGCTGAAGTCGCCGGCGCGGTTCTCTATCTTCTCTCCGACGCCGCGTCCTATACGACAGGCGCGATCCTGAATGTAAGCGGCGGCCGCTGAGCGCTCTCAAGCAGATCGAGCAGGATGTTATCCGAAAACCGCGTCACACGGCATCATGCTCAAACAGAAGGACAGTATCATGGCTTATGACGTCGTTATCATCGGATCGGGACCGGGCGGCTATGTCTGCGCCATCAAGGCGGCGCAGCTCGGGCTCAGGGTCGCGGTGGTCGAGAAGAACGCGACCTTCGGCGGTACCTGCCTCAACATCGGCTGCATCCCTTCCAAGGCGCTGCTCCATGCCTCCGAGATGTTCGCCGAGGCCGGTCACTCCTTCGACACGCTCGGCGTCGAGATATCGGCGCCGAAATTGAACCTGAAGAAGATGATGGCGCACAAGGATGCGACGGTGTCGTCGAACGTCAACGGCGTCGCCTTCCTGTTCAAGAAGAACAAGATCGACAGCTTTCGCGGCACTGGCAAGGTGGTCGCGGCAGGCAAGGTGTCGGTGACGGCTGAGGACGGCAAGGTCGAGGAGATCGAGACCAGGAACATCGTCATCGCCACCGGCTCGGATGTCGCCGGCATTCCCGGCGTCAAGGTCGACATCGACGAGAAGGTGATCGTGTCGTCGACCGGCGCTTTGTCGCTTGATAAGGTTCCCGGCCATCTGGTGGTGGTCGGCGGCGGTGTCATCGGGCTCGAGCTCGGCTCGGTGTGGGCACGGCTCGGCGCCAAGGTCACCGTGGTCGAATTCCTCGACACCATCCTGGGCGGCATGGACGGCGAGGTTTCCAAGCAGTTCCAGCGCTTGCTTTCAAAGCAGGGTTTCGAGTTCAAGCTCGGCGCCAAGGTCACCGGTGTCGCCAAGGCCAAGAAGGGTGCGACCGTCACCTTCGAGCCGGTCAAGGGCGGCGCCGCCGAGACGATCGAGGCCGATGCCGTGCTGATCGCCACCGGCCGCCGCGCCTATGCCGACAGTCTCGGCCTCGGGGAAGCCGGCGTCGAGGTCGACGAGCGCGGCCGGGTCAAGACCGATGGCCATCTCAAGACCAATGTCGCGGGCATCTATGCCATCGGCGATGTCATCGCCGGGCCGATGCTGGCGCACAAGGCCGAGGACGAGGGCGTGGCGGTGGCCGAAACCATTGCCGGCCAGGCCGGCCACGTGAACTATGACGTCATTCCGAGCGTCGTCTACACCAGCCCGGAAATCGCCTCGGTCGGCAAGACCGAGGAAGAGTTGAAGAAGGCCGGCATCGACTACAAGGCCGGAAAATTCCCGTTCAGCGCCAATGGCCGGGCGCGCGCCATGCTGCACACCGACGGTTTTGTGAAGATCCTCGCCGACAAGACGAGCGACCGCGTACTCGGCGTGCATATTGTCGGCTTCGGCGCAGGCGAGATGATCCACGAGGCGGCGGTGCTGATGGAATTCGGGGGCTCGTCTGAGGATCTCGCCCGCACCTGCCACGCGCATCCGACGATGTCGGAGGCGATCAAGGAGGCGGCGCTGGCAACGTTCTTCAAGCCGATCCACATCTAAAGGCACTATCCTCGGTCAAGCCCGAGGGTGACGAACGTAGCGATCCCTACAAAACGGCCCGCCTTTCGGCGGGCCGTTCGTATTTGATATCGAGCCGATCAGTTGGCCGGTGCAGGCGCTGGGGCCGGTGCCGGAGCCGGTGCAGGCGCTGGTGCCGGGGCAGGCGCCGGTTCTGCAGGCGCCGGAGCAGGCGCGGGTGCTGGCGCAGGTTCGGCCGGCTTCATCGGTTCGGCCGGTGCCGGTGCGGGCGCCGGTGTGCTGGCCGCCGGCGGCTCGGCGGGTGCCGGGTGGTCACCG
>NZ_RZQI01001271.1:0-1237 GCF_003998335.1 Mesorhizobium sp. M7A.F.Ca.CA.002.05.1.1
TAGTCGCCATAGAGGCTTGTCGTCAGCGCCGTCTGCGGCAGGGTCAGCACGTTCTGCTCTTCGGGCAGCTCGACACGCACCTGCACGAACTGGCCGGGGGTCAGCTTGCCATCGGGATTGGCGACTTCCGCCCGGATGTTCACCAGCCGGCTGGACGAGTCGATCTTCGGGTCGATGCCGCGAATGGCGCCTGCGAATGGCCTGTCCTCACCGCCAAGGCCCAATCGAATCGTCTGGCCGATCTTGAGCAAGGCGAGTTGCTGTTCGGGAACCGAGAAATCGACCCGCATCGTGTCGAGGTCCTGCAATGTCACCACGGCGGTGCCGGGCGCCAGATACTGGCCGATATCGATTTTCGGAATGCCCACCGTGCCGCCGAAAGGCGCCGTCAGCTGCTTCTGTTCGAGTACGGCCTGCAGCTTGGTGACCTGAGATGCCGAGGCCGAGGCCGCCGCACGCGCCGTGTCCAGCGTCGAGTCGGAGCCGACGCCACGCCTGGTCAGTTCAATGGCGCGGGCCAGCGAGGTCTGGTCGAGCGCGGCCTGCGCTTTCTGTGCGTCGAGATCGGCGCGCTCGACGGCGTCATCGAGCTGCAGCAGAACCGCATTGTCGGCCACCTTCTGGTTGGCATGGAAAAGGATGTCCTTGACGATACCGGTGGTCTCGACCGCCAGGTCGACACCGCGCACAGCCTTGACCGTACCGATAGCCTCGACGCCTGGCGTCCAGGCCGAAGGCTTGGCGATGGTGGTCGACACGGTTGCCGCCGGCGGCTTCATCGATGCGAAATACTGCTTGATGCCGTTGTCGCGCAGGAAGTTGAAGCCGACGATGCCGCCGACCACGACGACGAGCAGAGCCAGAACCAGAACAATGATAAAGATACGGAGTATGCGCTTGAACAAGGAAGTCCCCTCAGTCGAAATCCGGCGCGAAGCGCGGATATCGGGACACATATCGACTGCGGGTCCCGATTTCAAATAATGGCGGTCTTCCTGTACCGTCTGGACGGTCTTGTCAATTGGGCCTAAGCTTGCGATGGGAGGCCCCATGAGAGCCCAAAGACCGAATTCGCGCGAGAAGATTCTCGCCGCGGCGGCTGATGTTGCCCGGGAATCCGGACCAGGCAGCCTGTCGCTGGATGCCGTAGCCAGCCGTGCCGGCGTGTCGAAGGGAGGGCTCCTCTACAATTTCCCGACCAAGGCCAAATTGATGCAAGGTTTGGTCGAAGGCTATC
>NZ_RZQI01001272.1:0-1236 GCF_003998335.1 Mesorhizobium sp. M7A.F.Ca.CA.002.05.1.1
GTCGCCGACTATGCTTCAGCCGCCCAGCGCTGCGAGGCCGGCGGCCTCGCAGCGCTGGGCGGCTGAAGCATAGTCGGCGACGATGCGCTCCATGTCCCAGTCCTCGATCGTCTTCGGGAATGCGCGATGCGCCGGCTCACGCACCGGCGAGGCCGAGAGCACCGGCAGCCAGTCGGCCTTGTTCCAGCCGGTACGGCGGCCGAGATGGGTGATCTGGATCATCACCTTGCAGTCGTGCTCGTGGCAGGCGTCAGCGAGCTCGGCCAGCCATGGCACGATCCTGTCGTCATAGACATGCAGATTGCCGAAAGCGGCCGGGCTGTCGCGCGAGACGATCGCCGAGCCGGCGGTCATGGTCAGCGCCATGCCGCCCTTGGCCTTCTCGGCATGGTAGAGCCGGTATCGCTGTTTCGGCATGCCGTCCTCGGAATAGGCCGGCTCATGGCTGGTCGACATGACCCGGTTCTTCAGCGTCAGGTGTTTGAGCTGGTAGGGCTGGAGAAGCGGATCGTTGCTGGTCATCGTCTTCCTGCGGTTTCAAATTGTGCTAATGAGCGGCAAAATTCGTTTTCAAGCATGTCGTCCCGCACGCACTCCGGGCACATGCGACAAGGATTGCTGCCATGATCGACACCAAAACCCTCACCCAGCTCGGCGCGCACGTCGAGACGCCACGAAGCCCCGAAGCAGCGGTCCTGGAGACCGTACCGTTTTCGCGCGGTGACGGACCGCCGGCGATCGTGCGCTTCACCTGCCCGGAATTCACCTCGCTGTGCCCAGTCACCGGCCAGCCGGACTTCGCCCATATCGTCATCGACTATGCACCCGATGCGGCTCTGGTGGAATCGAAGTCGCTCAAGCTGTTCATGACCTCGTTTCGCAACCATGGCGCCTTCCATGAAGACTGCACCGTCATGATCGGCCGCCGCATCGTGGCGGCAACCAAGCCGCTGTGGTTGCGCATAGGCGGCTATTGGTATCCACGCGGCGGCATTCCGATCGATGTGTTCTGGCAAACCGGCGCTCCGCCCGAAGGCGCCTGGCTGCCCGACACCGGGGTAGCGCCTTATCGCGGGCGGGGTTGAGCGAACGTCAACCATGGATGGCACCCGTCCGGCAGAGCTTTGTTGCAAGAAAGGAAAAGATAGCATCGCTGTAGCGCAGTTGGTCGTAGCGCAGCAGATCGACATGGCCTGCGCCTCCAAACCAGACGAGTTGTGAACCAACGGCAGCATT
>NZ_RZQI01001273.1:0-1234 GCF_003998335.1 Mesorhizobium sp. M7A.F.Ca.CA.002.05.1.1
CTATGAGGCGGCGGTGGCGGGCGGCATTCCCGTCATCAAGACCATGCGCGAGGCGATGGCCGGCAATTCGGTTACGCGCGTGTTCGGCATCCTCAACGGCACCTGCAACTACATCCTGACGCGCATGGAGGCCGAGGGCATCTCGTTCGATGCTTGCCTGAAGGACGCGCAGCGGCTGGGCTATGCCGAAGCCGATCCGACGTTCGACATCGAGGGCCACGACACCGCGCACAAGCTGTCGATCCTGACCAGCCTTGCCTTTGGCACCAGGATCGCCGCCAACGACATCTATATGGAAGGTATCTCCAACATCACCCAGGCCGACATCCGCGCGGCCGCCGATCTTGGCTACCGGATCAAGCTGCTGGGTGTCGCCCAGCGCACCGAGAGCGGCATCGAGCAGCGCGTGCATCCGACGATGGTGCCGACGGCATCGGTCATCGCGCAGGTGCATGGCGTCACCAATGCGGTGGCGATCGAGACCGACATTCTGGGCGAACTGCTGCTGTCAGGCCCCGGTGCCGGCGGCAACGCCACCGCCTCGGCCGTCATTGGCGACATCGCCGACATCGCCAAGAGCCGGCCAGGCTTCCAGCATGGTCCGGTCTTTGGACGGCCGGCGAAGGAGCTGAAACCCTACAAGAAGGCGCAGATGCGCAGCCATGCCGGCGGCTATTTCATCCGGTTGACCGTGCATGACCGCATCGGCGTCTTCGCGGCAATCGCCAAGCGCATGGCCGATAATGACATTTCATTGGAATCGATCGTCCAGCACGCGGTCAATGGCGAGGCGGCGGCACAGAAGACGGTGATCCTCGTCACCCACGAGACGACGGAGGCTGCTGTGCGCAAGGCCGTCGATGGCATCACCAAGGATGGCCATCTGACCGACAAGCCGCAGGTCATCCGCATCGAGCGGGCAGGGTAGCTTTCGCCCGATAGGCCCTGCGGGACAGGAATCCCGCAGGCATTGAGGTCTGGTCTGGTGGGGACAGCCGCCACGCGGGAACGAATTGGTGTCGTCGCCGTTCTCTTGGTCAGCAACCAGAGGAACCGCTTCATGGCCGATACCAACAAGTCCGACACCCCTAATATCGACGACATCCAGAAGACGCTGGAAAAGCAGATTGCCGATTTGCGCAAGGAGATCACCAGGATCAACAAGAGCATTTCGGCGCGGGGCGCGGAGATGCTCGACGACGCCGGCGAACAGGCGTCCGAGTTGTACGACACG
>NZ_RZQI01001274.1:0-1232 GCF_003998335.1 Mesorhizobium sp. M7A.F.Ca.CA.002.05.1.1
GGCGCGACAGCGTCGAGACGGATGAGGGGTGTTCCAGCGGAGTGAGACGTTGGCGTTCCCTGGAACACCCCTCATCCGTCGCCTTCGGCGACACCTTCTCCCACAAGGGGAGAAGGTGAAAGTCGACGCTTTAGATCGCGGCGGTAATAATAATCTCGACCAGATAGTCCGGGGTGGCGAGCTTTGCTTCGCCGGTGGCACGGGCTGGCGTGTTGCCCTGCGGCACCCACTTGTCCCATTCCGCGTTCATCTCGGCAAAGGTGCTCATGTCGGCCAGCCAGATGATCGCCTGCAGGATCTTGGTCTTGTCGGAGCCAGCCTTGGCCAGCAATTCGTCGACAGCCGCCAGGATGTCCCTGGTCTGCGAAGCGACGTTGCCGGTTGGCTGGCCGACCTGACCAGCCAGATAGACGGTATTGCCATGGATGACGATCTGGCTCATGCGCGGGCCGACATCGATGCGACGAATGCTCATTGGATGGTTCCTTCCTGTGACGGTTGCGCTTCTTTAGAGTCGCGGCCGGCTTGGGGCAAGGTCGCCAGGTCGAATCCCCTTGGGCCAACGGCATATGGCATGCACACACGGCAAGTTGACCCTGCGGCCGCAATTCCGCCGGATTGGCTTGTTGACTAATGTAATAACATCACATATCCAATCGGCCGCTGCCAGCAGCCGGATTTCGCCGCCTACGGATCGCAGAATGACAAATACCTGCCTGACATTCCGCGACCTGACGCTTGGCTACGGCAGTCATCCGGCGATCCATCATCTCGACGGCACCATCCGCAAGGGCTCGCTGACCGCTGTGGTCGGCGCCAACGGCTCCGGCAAATCGACGCTGATGAAAGGCATTGTCGGCGTCCTGAAGCCAATGGCCGGCGAGGTTATCCGCGCACCCGGTGTACGTGCCGCCTATCTGCCGCAGCAATCGGAGCTCGACCGCTCTTTTCCAGCGCGCGTGGTCGATCTGGTTTCGCTCGGCCTGTGGCCACGACGCGGCCTGCTTGGCCGCTACACCAAGGAAGATCGCGATGACGTCAGCAAGGCGCTGATGGCGGTCGGCCTCGGCGGCTTTGAAAAGCGCCCGATCGACACGCTGTCGGGCGGCCAGTTGCAGCGCACGCTGTTTGCGCGCGTCCTGCTGCAGGACGCCGACCTCATCCTGCTCGACGAACCCTTCAACGCCGTCGACGCCAAGACGGTCGGCGACCTCATTGCCCTGATCAAGCAC
>NZ_RZQI01001275.1:0-1232 GCF_003998335.1 Mesorhizobium sp. M7A.F.Ca.CA.002.05.1.1
GTCGGCGAGCCTCAACCCGGTCGCACTTTCGGGAGAGATGACCAGGGCGAGCATGGCGTACCTTGTTGCTGGCTTGTCGGTGCCAGCTTGCGTTGGAAAGCACGGCAAGCTGAGTACCCACGTAGGTAGCGAGCCATACCGGCGATGGCGCGCAGCGTCACGAGATCAACCCTGCGCGAACCGGAGCCTATCGACTTCCGCGGTTAAAGAATTTAGCTATCATGGCGTTTCATCGCTAATAGCAGTCAATCATGAGACGGCCCCTCAGCTACCCCTGGCTTGATCTCGATGTGGATGACCCTTCCGCGTTGGCGATTGCCGTGCGCGTCGACATCCCCGACACCCGAGCGGAAGTCCCCGCCCACCGGCACCGCAAAGGCCAGCTCGTCTTCGCGCTCGGCGGCGGCGTCACATGCCGCGTTCCAAGCGGTCTATGGATGGTGCCGCCGCATTGCGGGGTGTGGATCCCCGGCGGCATGGAGCACAGCAATGTCGCAACCGCCAACGCCCGGATTTTTTTCGTCTACATAGAGCCGGGAGCGGCCGACCTGCCGGAGCGGTGCTGCACGCTTTCGATCTCGCCACTGCTGCGCGAATTGATCATCGAGCTTTCCGATCGGCTGCAGGACGACGAGGCGAGGGGCGAACTCTTGACCAAAATGCTGCTCACCGAATTGCCACGCATGCCTGTCCAGCAATTGCACCTGCCGATCTCATCCGAGCCGCGCTTGAACAGGATCGCCGAGGCGTTGGCGCAAGACCCTGCCGACCGCAGCACGCTGGCGGACTGGGCCAAGCGCATGGCGCTCAGCGAGAGCAGCCTCGCCCGCCTTGTGACAAAGGAGACAGGGCTGAGTTTCGGGCGCTGGCGCCAGCAATTGCACTTGATCGTTGCAATTCGGGAACTGGCGTCCGGCAAGAGTGTCCAGCAAGTCTCGGGCGATCTCGGCTATGGTTCGGTCACGGCCTTCATCACCATGTTCAAGAAGGCGCTTGGGAAGCCGCCGGCCAAATACCTCAGTGGTATCGCGCAAAATGGCGGCTCTGCATTCGTGGCGTAATGCTCACTTGAAAGGCTGGTCGAGCCAATCAGGTTGCCAGCGTGCGAGAATGCAGCTTGGCTTTGGGACTCAGGCCACCGATGGCTCGGCGGTTTCGCGCCTCAACTCCGGTTTGGAACCGAGAACTTCTTCCACAATCCCGCGCGCAATCTCGCGTTCACCCATGATCAC
>NZ_RZQI01001276.1:0-1230 GCF_003998335.1 Mesorhizobium sp. M7A.F.Ca.CA.002.05.1.1
GGCTTCGGCTCGGTCAGCAGATACATGTGCTCCATGGCCAGCACCGGCAGTTCGACGCCGACCATGCGGCCGATCTCGCGCGCCCACAGGCCGCCGCAATTGACGACATGCTCGGCCTTCACCGTGCCCTGTTCGGTGACGACGTTCCAGGTGCCGTCGACCTCCTGTGTCAGTTCCACAACGCGATTGCGCAGCACGATCTCGGCGCCGAGTTTTTTCGCCGCCTTGGAATAGGCGATGGTGGTGCCCGACGGATCGAGATGGCCTTCGACCGGGTCCCACATGGCGCCGACGAAGTTGGTCTCGTCCATCAGCGGGAACATCGCCTTGGCTTCGGAAGGGGTGATCAGCTCTGTGTCCATGCCGAGATAGCGGCCCTTGGCGTGGGCCAGCCGCAGGAAGTCCATGCGCTCGGGCGTGTCGGCCATCATCACGCCGCCGGTCAGGTGCAGGGAGCAGGACTGGCCGGATATTTCCTCGATCTCCTTGTAGAGCTGCACCGTATAGGCCTGCAGCTTGGCGACGTTGGGGTCGCCGTTCAGCGTGTGGAAGCCGCCCGCGGCGTGCCAGGACGAGCCGGAGGTGAGCTCCGAGCGCTCGATCAGCATGATGTCGGTCCAGCCGGCCTTGGCCAGGTGGTAGAGAACCGAGCAGCCGACGACGCCGCCGCCGATAACAACCGCTTTTACGTGAGATTTCATCTAGATAGGTCCGTTTTTGAAGAGATTGAATCGGGTGAGTGAGGCGTGAAGACAAAGCGGAGGTCGGGTGCCGTGATGTTCTCGGCTAGCCTGCCATCGAGCGCGGCGAGGATGGTTTCACAAACCGAAGTACGATGCTTCAAGACTTCATGGCTCCAAACACGCAGGATCGAATAGCCCTGGGCATGCATGAAATCGTCGCGGCGGCGGTCATAGGAACAGTCGGCGTGTTGATGTCCGTCGACTTCCACGACGAGCCATTTTTCGCGGCAAGCGAAGTCTGCGTAGTATGGTCCGATAGAGAACTGTCGCGTGAACTTGTAGCCGCCAAGTTTGCGGGCTTTTAACTCAAGCCAAAGCAGCGCTTCGGCCTGGTTGTCACCTTGCCTGAGTTTTCGGGCTCGCTGGGTGATGCCCGTTTTGCGGCGGCTGCGTGTTGCGGGGCGGGCTTCCCCCACTCCGTCTCGGCTTCGCCGAGCCACCTCTCCCCCCTCCGGAGGGAGAGGAAGGGAGCCAGCCTGCATAAGTT
>NZ_RZQI01001277.1:0-1226 GCF_003998335.1 Mesorhizobium sp. M7A.F.Ca.CA.002.05.1.1
TCGCCGCCCTTGCCTACGGCACCGAAACGATCAGGCCGGTCGCCAAGATCGTCGGCCCGGGCAATGCCTATGTCGCGGCGGCCAAGCGCCAGGTGTTCGGCGCCGTCGGCATCGACATGATCGCCGGGCCGTCGGAAGTGCTCGTCGTGGCCGACGGCAGCAACGATCCGGACTGGATCGCGGCCGACCTGCTGGCCCAGGCCGAGCACGATGCATCGGCGCAATCGATCCTGGTCACCGACGATCCAGCCTTCGGCATCGCTGTCGAACAAGCCGTCGAGCGCCAGTTGCAGAGCCTGCCACGCGCCGAGACGGCGGCGGCGAGCTGGCGTGATTTTGGTGCGGTGATCCAGGTGTCGACCATCGACGCCGCGCTGCCGCTGGTCGACCGCATCGCCGCCGAACATGTCGAACTGGCCATCGACGACGCCGAGGGCTTCCTGTCGCGGATGCGCAACGCGGGTGCGGTCTTTCTCGGCCGCCACACGCCGGAAGCCATCGGCGACTATGTCGGCGGCTCCAACCATGTGCTGCCTACGGCGCGCTCGGCGCGCTTCTCGTCCGGTCTGTCGGTGCTCGATTTCGTCAAGCGCACGTCGATCCTCAAGCTTGGACCGGAACAGTTGCGGATCTTGGCGCCGGCGGCGATTGCGCTGGCCAAGGCGGAAGGCCTTGACGCGCATGGACGCTCCGTCGCCATACGGTTGAACATGTAGGCGGCGATGTCTGGCCCCGATCAAACCCGCGCCAGGCTGATCGATGTCGAACTCGATGAATCGATCGGCCGGTCGACACCCGATGTCGAGCATGAACGCGCGGTGGCGATCTTCGACCTGATCGAGGAGAACAGTTTTCAGCCCGTCAGTGACAGCGGCGACGGCCCTTACCGGCTGAAACTGTCGCTGGCCGAGCAGCGCCTGGTGTTTGCCGTGGCGCGCGAGGATGGCACCGCCGTCGTCACCCATATCCTGTCGCTGACGCCGCTCAGGCGCATCGTCAAGGACTATTATATGATCTGCGAAAGCTACTACGACGCCATCCGTTCCTCGACGCCGAGCCACATCGAAGCGATCGACATGGGCCGCCGCGGCCTGCACAATGAAGGTTCGCAGACGCTGATGGACCGGCTGTCCGGCAAGATCGACATCGACTTCGATACGGCGCGCCGGCTGTTCACGCTGGTCTGCGTACTGCACTGGCGGGGCTAGACCCGGCACCCCGCGCCC
>NZ_RZQI01001278.1:0-1224 GCF_003998335.1 Mesorhizobium sp. M7A.F.Ca.CA.002.05.1.1
GAATCCGATAATAATTGCCTAGGTCTTCCGCACGCACCATTTCCTCGCGCGACACCAAAGTTTCGAAAAGCTTCTCACCATGACGAGTCCCGATGATTTTCACCGGATTGTCCCGTTCGAATAGTTCCTGCATCGCCTCAGCCAGAACCCCCACGGTAGAAGCGGGTGCCTTCTGAACAAATATATCGCCCGACCGTGCGTGCTCGAATGCATAAAGTACTAAGTCGACTGATTCATCGAGCGACATCAAGAAACGTGTCATGTTGGGATCGGTTAATGTCAGGGGCTTGCCGCCTAGCAGTTGGTCAAGGAAGAGGGGGATCACTGAGCCGCGGGACGCCATGACGTTGCCGTAACGGGTGGCGCAGACGACGGTGCGAACAGAATCGCTGACTCGCGATTTCGCGATCATAACTTTTTCCATCAACGCCTTTGACATACCCATAGCGTTTACAGGGTATACAGCCTTGTCAGTGCTAAGCACCACGCAACGCTGGACGCGATGGCTGATCGCAGCGCGAAGCACGTTTTCAGCGCCGAGAACATTCGTTTTGATCGCCTCCATTGGGTAAAATTCGCAAGACGGCACTTGCTTGAGCGCCGCAGCGTGGAAGATGTAGTCGGCTCCGCGAACTGCATCATCGACAGCGTGATAATCGCGGACATCACCAATATAAAATTTTAAGCGATCGTCCGGCAACGACAGGCGCATATCCTCCTGCTTTTTTTCGTCCCGGCTAAAGATACGGATCTCTGCGAAGTCCGTTTTGAGGAATCGAGCCAGCACAGCGTTGCCAAAAGAGCCGGTGCCCCCAGTAATCAAAAGGGTCTTGTTGGAAAACATTAACGTCTCGCTCGAGGATGTTTTAGCCAAAGTCATACATGGATCGGATTAGAACCGGCCAGTCGGGAGGGCGGTAGCCGGTAGCGTTCTGGAAACGAGATGAATTTAATGAGCGGTCAATCACCAACTGGTCGTCCGGAACGATTTGGGTCTTTTTGCCGTAAACCTCGGCAATGATTCTGAGGAGATCATACTTGCTGATTGGATCTGACGACACATGGTACACGCCGGTGAGTTTGATATTTGGCAGGACGAAATCGCGAATGATCCTGGCGAGTTCCACGGTAGGCAGTCCGGAAAATACGGCTCGGGTGAACCCTTTCACGTCAGCCTGTTGGCTCAAAAACCAGTCGACCAAGCCGTGTGAAGTGTTCAACTCG
>NZ_RZQI01001279.1:0-1223 GCF_003998335.1 Mesorhizobium sp. M7A.F.Ca.CA.002.05.1.1
GGCCTGGTCGGCGTCGACCATGACGCGTTTCTGCAAAAGACCGATCGATCCTTCGAGAATGCTCATATTCTGATCGGCGACAAAGCAGGCGATGCCGGCGTCGCGCATCAGCGATTCCACAAAGGAGATGATCACGGCATCGTTGGTGCGGACAAGTTCTATCATCGTATGAAACTCGCAGTTTGCGCTATTGATGTAAACGGGCAGGGGATTCCGAGGCAGAGCCCCGTTCCCTCTGTGGTCGTTGACATTCCGTCATCGACGCCGCGCCAATTCGCCACTTGCCGTGGCCATGTCCGCCGCCCTAGAGTCCATGCAGGGACTAAGGGTGCCGTCGCACGCTCTATACCAAGACGGGAGTGATTGTCGTGGGTGTCGTTCTCAACATCGAAAACGGGAAGCGGGAGCCCGCCTCCATCAAGGATCTGATCGATCTGACTGCCGCCGATATGGGGCGCGTCAATGAATTGATCCTGTCCAAGGCCGGCTCCGACGTCGAGATGATCCCGGAGGTCGCCAATCATCTGATCTCGTCCGGCGGCAAACGGCTGCGGCCGATGCTGACGCTCGCCGCCGCGCAGATGTTCGGCTATGCCGGCGAGGGCCACGTCAAGCTCGCCACCTCCGTCGAATTCATGCACACGGCGACGCTGCTGCACGACGATGTCGTCGACGAGAGCGGCATGCGGCGCGGCAAGAAGACCGCCCGCATGATCTGGGGCAACCAGGCAAGCGTGCTGGTCGGCGACTTCCTGCTCGGCCAGGCTTTCCGCATGATGGTCGATGTCGGCTCGCTCGAAGCGCTCGATATCCTGTCGAGTGCTGCCTCGATCATCGCCGAGGGCGAGGTTATGCAGCTTGCCGCCGCCAAGAACCTCGAAACCACCGAGGACGAGCATTTCGCCGTCATCAAGGCCAAGACCGCCGCACTTTTTTCGGCTGCTGCCGAGGTAGGGCCCGTCATTGCCCAGGCGACCCGCAACGATCGTGCGGCGCTGCGCTCCTACGGCATGAATCTCGGCCTTGCCTTCCAGCTGATCGATGACGCGCTGGACTATGGCGGCACCAGCAAGGATCTCGGCAAGAATGTCGGCGACGATTTCCGCGAAGGCAAGGTGACCTTGCCGGTCATTCTCGCCTATCGGCGGGGCACGAAGGCCGAGCGCACTTTCTGGAAGCGTGCCATCGAGGACAATGTTACCGATGACGCCGGCCTGGAAAAG
>NZ_RZQI01001280.1:0-1223 GCF_003998335.1 Mesorhizobium sp. M7A.F.Ca.CA.002.05.1.1
ATGTTGACCTGCATCCGCACCGCCGTGCCGGCCTTGGTCACCGCCGGTCGCGCCAGGAAGGTCCCGGCCCGATCGCGGCGCGCCCGGAATGATGAGGAGGATTGCCGAAAGGCAGCGATTTGGGCCTTCGAGGGCGAAAGCACGATGCCGCCATGTTCGGCGTCGAGCAGGGCGAGGGCGGCAAGGTGAGCCGGCGAATCACCGAGCCCGACCACCATGGGCACGCCGCGCGAGCGCGCCAGCATGGCGACGTGGCTGGCGGTGCTGCCCGCCTTCAGTGCGATGCCGCCGCCGCAGCTCCAGTCGGTTTCGAGAAAACGCGTCGGCGCGATATCCTCGCCATAGAGGATGGCGCCGGCGGGCGGCTCGACGTTGCCAACCTCCGACAGAGCCCGCAGCACCTGGTCCCTGATATCGCGGATGTCGGCGGCGCGCGCGCGGAAATAATCCTGCTCCGAAGCATCGTAGCCGGCGATTTCAGCGTTAAGCGCCTGCCGCCACGCCGTGTCGGCCGGCAGGCCGGTGCGGATCGCGGCAAAGGCCGGGCTGCTCAGCGCATCGTCTTGCAGCATGGCGATCTGAAACTCGAGAATGTCGGCGGCATCGCCCTCGGCCATCCCGATCATTGCAGTGAGACGGCCCGTGGCGATGCCGATTGCGGCTTCGAGCGCGGCCTTCTCATCGTCGGCTGTTTCTTTGCCGACATAGGAGCCGACAGTCTGGTCGAGGTCGAACAGCGGCCCTTCGGCATAACCGGCCGAAGCCGAAATACCTTGCAGCCTAAGCGGTTCGGGCATGGTCCGCGCCTTCGTCGAAATCGCGCCGCACCAGTTCGACCAGCGCGTCGACGGCATCATTGGCGCCGTCTCCGCTGGCCCTGATGTGCAACAGCGTACCCTTCGGCGCCTTGGTCGCCATCACCTTGACGATGCTCTTGGCGTCGAACCAGGGGCCGTTGGCGGCAAGCGCGATTTCCACCTCGGCGGCAAAGCTCTTGGCCAGCTTGGTGAACTTCACCGAAGGACGCGCGTGCAGGCCCACCTCGTGGGTGATCACAACGGTCGCTTCGGCGGATGCGGACATGTCTTCAAACTTCCCGTTCACTCACGACGGCGACAATTCATGTGCCGTCGCCACCACTTCCCGGAGCGAGGCGCCGCCGGAGGCCTCGGTCGCCGCCATCACCGCGCCTTCGACGATCGGCGCGTTGCAGACGATGATCT
>NZ_RZQI01000127.1:0-10324 GCF_003998335.1 Mesorhizobium sp. M7A.F.Ca.CA.002.05.1.1
AGGTTCCGCTGACCGAAGGCATCCAGATCGGTCTCTCCACCGATAATGTCTCGATCACCGCCGGCTTTTCCGGGGCCGACCTGACCATTTTCGGTTCGCTGGAAAACCCGGATCCACTTGTCGCGCGCCAAGGCCGCTACGACGTCATCGTCGTGCTCGAAGGTCCGCCCAAACCGGTGGTGGTGCGCCGCAAGGACAGGGTGCTAGGCGTCTGGGTCAATCTGGATTCCGAGACCTTCGAGAACGTGCCGGTCTCCTATTCGGTGGCGACGACGCGGCCGCTGCAGGACATCACCGAACCCAACAGCTACAAGCAGCTGTCGCTCGGCGCCTCCAACCTCTACATGCAGCCCGCCGATGCCGGCGACAGCCCGGCGACGATCGAGGAATTCACGGCCGCACTGCGGGAGCGCAAGTCGGCGACCGGCCTCTACAGCGAGAATGTCGGCGGCGTGCAATTCCTGTCGCAGAACCTGTTCCGCGCCACAGTGAGGCTGGCGCCAAATGTGCCAGTTGGAACCCATAAAGCCCGCGCGTTCCTGTTCAAGAGCGGCCTGTTCATCAAGGAAAGCTCGGCCCAGCTCGAAATCCGCAAATCCGGTTTTGAACAGTCGATCTTCCGTATCGCCCACAATTATTCGTTCCTCTATGGCGTCTTCGCGATATCGCTGGCCATGCTGACCGGCTGGCTTGGAAGGCTGATCTTCCGGCGGGATTAATGCATGTCGCCCAAAGGTGGCCCCGCTTTTGGGCGAGCGACATGCATCGAATCAAGACCTGAAGTGCGTCGCGTGAATCCACTCAAACGCGACGCACTTCAGAACTTTTCCCGAAAAGTGGTTTCCCTTTACCGGGGCATGCGGTAGACCGCGCTCCCCAGCCAAATGGCAGACACAAACAATTCGGTTCGGCAGCGCAGCCCGTCCCCGGGCAGCGCGCGATTTCTCGGCGCCTGTCGGCTCGCCGACGACAAATACAGGAACTTGTCATGCGACCAGCCTTCGGCGGCATCGACTTCGGCACTTCGAACTCCACCGTTGGCGTGGTCCGCAACGGGCAGCCGCGCCTCGTCGCCCTGGAGGACGGCCAGGTGACACTGCCCAGTGCCGTGTTCTTCAACTTCGAGGACAACCGCACCTGCTTTGGCCGTCACGCCATCGCCAACTACACCGACAGCATCGAAGGCCGGCTGATGCGTTCGCTGAAGAGCGTGCTCGGCAGTTCGCTGGCCCATGAAAAGACCCGCATCAAATCGCGGTCGATCGGCTTCATGGACATCGTCGGCATGTTCCTCGGACATCTCAAGATGAGGCTGGAAGCAGATGCCGGCGATACGGTCGAGACCGTCGTTCTTGGCCGGCCGGTGCAATTCGTCGACGACGATGCCGAGGCCGACGCGAAGGCGCAAAGCGAACTCGAGAACGCCGCCCGTGGCCAGGGCTTCAAGCACATCGCTTTCCAGTTCGAGCCGATCGCGGCGGCGCTCGACTACGAACAAAAGGTGACATGCGAGGAACTGGCGCTGATCATCGATATGGGCGGCGGCACGTCGGACTTCTCGATCGTGCGCGTCTCGCCGCAGCGCTCCCGGTCGCTCGACCGCAAGGACGACATCCTGGCCAGCCGGGGCGTCCATATCGGCGGTACGGATTTCGACCGGCTGCTGAGCATCGCCCATGTCATGCCGCAACTCGGCTATTTGACGCCGACCAAGGACGGCAAGCGCAATCTGCCGGCAAGCTACTTCATCGACCTCGCGACATGGCAGCGCATCAACCTGGTCTACACCGCCAAGGCGATGACGCATCTGCGCCAGATCCGCTACGAGGCCGAGCGCGCCGACCTGGTCGACCGTTTCATCCACATCGTCGAACACCGCTATGGACACGCGCTGGCCGCACTTGTCGAAAAAGCCAAGATAGAGCTGACCGACAGGTCATCCGCGGAGGTCGTGGTGAAGCTGCCGGGTGCGGAGTTCGCGGCCGAAATCACGCGCAACGGGCTGGATGCCACGATCGCCAGGGACATCGAGCGGGTCACGGCGACGGTAGCGCAGACCATCCGGGACGCTGAGGTGAAGCCATCCGACATCACCGCGGTGTTCCTGACCGGCGGATCGACCGCGATCCCGCTGGCAAGGCGAGAAATCCTGTCGCTGGTGCCGCAGGCATCCGTCATCGAAGGCGACATGTTCGGCTCGGTCGGACTTGGCCTGGCGCTGGATGCGCAGCGAAAGTTCGGTTGACCGGGTCCATTGATATTCAGGTGATGCCGGCCTGCAAATGGCTGATACCTGCGCTTCCGGTGCTCACGTACTTTAAGTACGCTCCGCTCCGGTTCTCGGCATCAGCCATTTTCGACTCGGCCTGACCTGAATCTCAGCGAACCCTCGCCGTTGATCCGACGTACCCAGATGCGCCTTGAGCGCAATCTGGGCCAGGCTTGCCTGGCGATCGCGATGGGTGATCATGGCGAAGTCGCGTTTCGGCAGTTGGAGCGGCACCGACCTCAGACTGCCTTCGGCCACGGCGCGTGCCACGACAAGTTCGGAAATGATGGTGGCGCCGGCCCCCGCCTCGACGGCCTGGCGAATAGCTTCATTGCTCGGCAGCACCAGGAATATCTGGAGGTCGGCGAGCGAAATCCCTTCGTGGCGCGCCAGATCCTCCAGCACCTCGCGCGTGCCGGAACCGCCCTCACGGATGATCCAGCGCAGGCCCTTGATGTCAGGGCGGCCGGGCGCGACTTCGGGGATCTCCGGATGCGCGCTGGCAACCACCAGGATCAGCCTGTCGACGTCGACCTTGGTGCGGCGCAATATGTCGGACTCGGTGCGCCCCTCCACCAGGCCGAGATCCGCCGCGCCATCGAGGACATTGGCCTCGACCTGCCTGGTGTTGCCGATGGAGACGCTCAGCCTGACGGCCGGATAGGCTTCGTGGAAGGAAGCCAGCCGGCGCGGCAGCCAGTAGCTGGCGATAGTCTGGCTGGCGGCGATCGAGAGGCTGCCGGTGACGGTCTGCGAGACATGCTCCAGCACATTGCGCGCGGCGGCGGCCCGCTCGAGCACGGCCTTGGCCTCGGGCAGGAACCGGTGGCCGGTCTGGGCAAGCTCGATGTTGCGGCCGACGCGGTTGAACAGATGGACGCCGTGCTGTTCTTCAAGCGCCCGGATGGCGGCCGATGCGGCCGACTGCGAAATGCCCAGCAATTCCGCCGCCTTGGTCATATGGCCGCGCTCGGCGACGGCGACGAAAATGCGCAACTGGTCCAGGGTCATGCCTGTATTAAGAACCAATATCGATCGAATTTACAAGAACAACTGATTAGACGGATCGGTAGCTTTATTCTAAGTTTCCTCGTGAAGTTAGAAAAAATTCGCCGAGAGATCGCAGAGAGCAGAATGATCGGGCGGTTCAGATCCCTGCTTGCGCATTGGACCCGCGGCATAAGACGGCGGCTGGCCGGCGATCGCTACCACCCGGAAGAGCATTACATGCGCGGCCCCGGACCGAAGACGCGGGCCAAATCCATGGGCCGTACAGGCGCCACCGGATCATGATGCAGGGACCGCCGCGCGGCGCGAATTCGGCACCATCGCAACGCCCGCTTGCCGACACGCGGGCGCCTGACGAAGGCGACGGCGTCGACACCTCGCCTGATGTTTCCGACAGCATCGCCAAGACGACCTGCTACATGTGCGCCTGCCGCTGCGGCATCGACGTGCACATCAAGGATGGCAAGGTCCGCTACATCAACGGCAACAAGGACCATCCGGTCAATCGCGGCGTGATCTGCGGCAAGGGCAGCTCCGGCATCATGCAGCACTACGGTCCGGCAAGGCTGAAGAAGCCCTTGCTGCGCAGCGGGCCGCGCGGCTCCGGCGAGTTCCGCGAGATCGAGTGGGAAGAGGCGTTTTCGATCGCGACGGAACGGCTCTCGGCCATCCGCCGGACCGACCCCAGGAAGCTGGCCTTCTTCACCGGCCGCGATCAATCCCAATCCTTGACCGGCTGGTGGGCGAGCCAGTTCGGCACGCCGAACTTTGCCGCCCATGGCGGCTTCTGTTCGGTCAACATGGCGGCCGGTGGTCTCTATACGATCGGCGGTTCGTTCTGGGAGTTCGGTGAGCCCGACTGGGACAACACCCGGTATTTCATGCTGTTCGGGGTCGCCGAGGATCACGATTCCAACCCGATCAAGATCGGCCTCGGCAAACTCAAGGCGCGCGGCGCCAAGGTCGTCTCGATCAACCCGTGCCGCACCGGCTACAATGCCATTGCAGACGACTGGATCGGCATTCGGCCCGGCACCGATGGGCTGTTCGTGTTCGCGCTCATCCACGAATTGCTCAAGGCGGGCCGCGTCGATCTCGATTATCTGCTGCGCTACACCAATGCCCATGTTCTCGTCGTGCAGGAGCCGGGTGCCGCCGATGACGGGCTGTTCGTGCGCGACGCCGACGGAAATCCGCTGGCGTGGGACAGGGTTGCGAAGACGCCTGTCGGCGCCACCGATGCCAGTGCGAAGCCGGCACT
This sequence comes from Mesorhizobium sp. M7A.F.Ca.CA.002.05.1.1, assembly GCF_003998335.1. NCBI lineage: Bacteria > Pseudomonadati > Pseudomonadota > Alphaproteobacteria > Hyphomicrobiales > Phyllobacteriaceae > Mesorhizobium > Mesorhizobium sp. M7A.F.Ca.CA.002.05.1.1. The sequence continues at coordinate 4,539 of NZ_RZQI01000127.1, forward strand.
GACGGGCAGCTTCACGATCGGCGGGCGCCGCTGCGTCCCGGTGTTCCAGCTCATCGCCGACCGCTACCTCGATGCAAGCTATGCGCCGGACGCGGTCGCCGAGCGCTGCGGCATTGCCGCCGATACGATCCGCAGGATCGCCGCCGAACTTGCGCATGTCGCCTTCGAACAGACGATCGAGTTGCCGATCGCGTGGACCGATTGGGCCGGGCGCCGGCACGAGACGATCAAGGGGCGGCCTGTCTCGATGCACGCCATGCGCGGCATCTCGGCCCATTCGAACGGCTTCCACACCTGCCGCGCCATCCATCTCCTCCAGGTGTTGCTGGGCACTGTGGATGTCCCTGGCGGCTTCCGTTTCAAGCCGCCCTACCCCCGCTCCGCGCCGCCAGGACCGAAGCCGGCCGGCAAGACCGTCAAGCCGATGACGCCGCTTGACGGCATGCCACTCGGTTTCGTCTGTGGGCCGGACGATTTGCTGGTCGATGAGGCCGGCACGCCGCTTCGCCTCGACAAGGCCTATTCCTGGGACGCACCGCTGGCGGCACACGGCCTGATGCACACCGTCATCCGCAATGCCTGGGACGGCGACCCGTACCCGATCGATACACTGATGATGTACATGTCGAACATGGCGTGGAATTCCTCGATGAACACCGTCGAGACCATCGCCATGCTGACCGACAGCGACGAAGCGGGCAACTACAAGATCCCCTTCATCATCTATTCCGATGCCTATTATTCCGAGACCGTGCCGTTCGCCGACCTCGTGCTGCCCGACACCACCTATCTTGAGCGGCATGACTGCATCAGCCTGCTCGACCGGCCGATCAGCCATGCCGACGGACCGGGCGACGCCATCCGCCATCCCGTCGTCGAACCTGACCGCGACGTCCGGCCGTTCCAATCGGTGCTGATCGAACTCGGCGCGCGGCTCGGCCTGCCCGGTTTCGTCAACGACGATGGCTCGGCCAGATATGCCGACTACGCCGACTACATCGTCAACCATGAGCGCACATCAGGCATCGGCCCGCTCGCCGGCTGGCGCGGCAAGGACGGGACGTCGACTGGCAGGGGCGAGGCCAACCCGGACCAGATGCAGCGCTACATCGACAATGGCGGCTTCTGGCACCACGATTTCGCCGACGACCAGCGCTATTACAAGATGGCCAACCGCTCCTATCTCGATTTCGCGGAGCAGATGGGCTTCATCCCCAAGGCGGAACCGATCGTCTTCCAGCTCTATTCCGAGCCGCTGCAGCGTTTTCGCCTGGCCGCACGTGGGCACGGTCACGTCTTGCCGCCAGAGGCCGATCGCCAACGCATCGAGACCTACATGGACCCGCTTCCGTTCTGGTACATGCCCTTCGAGGAAGCGGTCGTCGACCTCGAAAAATTTCCCCTGCATGCGCTGACGCAGCGGCCGATGCACATGTACCATTCCTGGGGATCGCAGAATGCGTGGCTGCGGCAGATCACCAGCCAGAACCGGCTGTTCGTGCATCACCGTACGGCAGCTGGCCTCGGCCTTGTCGACGACGACTGGGTGTGGATCGAAAGCATCAACGGCAGGGTGAAGGGGCAGATCAAGCTGATCGACGGGGTCAACGAAAGCACGGTCTGGACCTGGAACGCCATCGGCAAAAGGCGCGGCAGCTGGGGGCTGAAGGACGACGCGGCCGAGAGCAACCGCGGCTTCCTGCTCAACCATATCATCGGCGACCAGACCTCGGCTGACGCTCAGGGCAAACGCTATTCGAACTCCGATCCTGTGACCGGCCAGGCGGCATGGTTCGATTTACGCGTGCGCATCGTCAAATGCGCGGCCGAAGAAGCCGGCTTCACCGAGCCGCAATTCGAACGTTTCCAGCAGCCACCGCATTTCGAACCCTCGCCCGACAGGCTGACTTTCGGCGCCGAATTCCGCCGGGCAAGAGAGACGACTGAATGACCTGTCTGCCAAGCCAAAGCGACAAGAAACTCGGCCTCGTCATCGACCTCGATACGTGCGTCGGCTGCCAGGCCTGTGTCACCGCCTGCAAGGAATGGAACACCGGCGGCCACATGGCGCCGCTGACCGACATCGACCCCTATGGCGGCCATGTCGACGGCGTTTGGTTCAACCGCGTGCACGCTTACGAGCACACGACCGAGATGGGCGGGCGCACCGTCAACTTCCCGCGCTCCTGCCTGCATTGCGAGACACCGGCCTGCGTTACCGTCTGCCCGACCGGCGCGTCCTACAAGCGGGCCTCGGACGGCATCGTGCTGATCGACGAGGACAAGTGCATCGGCTGCAAATTGTGCAGCTGGGCCTGTCCCTATGGCGCACGCGAATTCGACACCGATGTCGGGGTGATGAAGAAGTGCACGCTGTGCGTCGACCGCATCTACAATGACAATCTGGCCGAAGAGGACCGCGTACCGGCCTGCGTCGCCGCTTGCCCGACCAGCGCCCGCCATTTCGGCGACCTCGGCGATCCCCTGTCGGCTGTGTCGCAACTGGTGGCGGAGCGCGGCGGTGTCGACCTGATGCCCGAGCTCGGCTATCGCCCGACCAACAAATATTTGCCGCCGCGCGCCCACACCGCGCGCGCCGCATCGGTGGCCGCGCCGGCATTGGAACCGGTGCGGGCCGAAGGCGGTTTCCTCGGCTGGGTCGACCGCATGCTTTCGAACTGACCCATGCATCCAGCCTTCTCCGTCGTCTTCTTCACCACCGCCACCGGCGCCGGCTACGGCCTGCTGGCGCTGCTGGGCATGTTCGGAGGCTTCCAGATCATCCCGCCTGATTTCTGGCTGGGCCTTGTCGGCATGGGCCTGGCACTCGGTCTCATCGTGGCCGGGTTGTTGTCTTCAACGGGTCACCTCGGCCGTCCCGAACGCGCCTGGCGGGCGTTCTCGCAATGGCGCAGTTCATGGCTGTCGCGCGAAGGCGTCGCCTCGGTCATCACCTTCATTCCGGCGGGGCTGTTCGGCATCGGCTGGGTGTTTCTCGGCCGCATCGATGGCTGGGTCGGCATCGCCGGATTTCTGGCTGCCATCGGCGCGGTCGTCACCGTCTGCACCACCGGCATGATCTATGCGTCGCTGAAGCCGATCGCCCAGTGGCACAGCCGCTTCACCCTGCCCGGCTACCTCATCTTTTCGGCGATGACCGGCAGCGTGCTGCTGAACGCGCTGCTGCAGGGCTTTGCGCTTGGTTCGAAGGTACAGCTGGCGGCTTGCCTGCTGCTGACCTTGTTCGGCTGGGGCTGGAAAGTGGCGACCTGGCGCTACAACGACCGATTGGAGATCGCGACCACCGCCAACACCGCAACCGGGTTGGCCGGCGGTACAGTGCGGTCGCTGGAATGGCCGCATACCGAGGAGAATTACCTGCTCAAGGAGATGGGGTTCCGCATCGCACGCAAGCATGGCGCGCGGCTGCGCCAGATCACGCAGGTTCTGGCCTTCGCGTTGCCCTTGGGGCTGCTCGCCATTGTGTTCGCCCTGCCAGGGCCGCTGGCAGCGTTGCTGTCGATACTTGCTGCTGCAATCCAGTTCGCTGGCATGCTGGTCGAGCGCTGGCTGTTCTTCGCCGAGGCGAAGCACACGGTTACGCTCTACTATGGCAGGTAAGGCTGTTTAGCCCGGCCGCAGCATCGAGCCGGAAATGGCAAAGATGCGTTGGGCGCCCAGCATATAAGCCATCAGCGTGTCCAGCCGGAACAGCCCGGCATAGGCGTGGTCGAGGACGTTGAGCGAACCGGTATAGGCGCCGAAGGCCGGCATGATCATGCGGCCGCCGTCGCCGGCAAAGCAGCGCCGCCTCACCGAGCGTCCCTGCTGGACTATGCGGGCGCAGGGATGCAGATGGCCCGCTATTTCGCCTTCGACACGCTGCTTCGACGGCTCATGCCGGAACAGCAGCGAGCCTATAGCAAGTTCACGCACCGTTTCGCCGGGCAGATCGGCTGGCGCTTCCGGGTCATGGTTGCCGGCGACCCAGAACCAGTCTCGGCCTGCCATCAGCGCTTCCAGCCGCTCGCGGAAGCTTGCATGCATACGCTGGGCGCCGCCGCCATCGTGAAAGCTGTCGCCCAGGCTGATGACGATCGACGGCTGGTAATCTGATATCACGGCCTGAAGCCGCAACAAGGTCGCGCCGGTGTCGTAGGGCGGGATCAGCGTGCCGCGGCGTGCCAGCGACGAACCCTTTTCCAGATGCAGATCGGACACGGCCAGAAGCCGCAGATCCGGAAAATAAAGCACGCCGCGTGGGTCGCAGACGGCGCGCTCGCCTGATATGCCGACAAGGTCGGCCTCGGCAATCAGCGATGTGCGCGCCAGCGAAAAATTCATTCCTCAGCCATTTCCGGCCCCATGGCCTCCTCGACCAAAGTCGCCGCATCCATCAAAAGCGTTTCATCGGCTTCGCCATGGACCGGCATCTTGCCGATCTCGAGCATGATCGGCACGGCGAGCGGCGATATCTGTTCGAGTGCCTTATGCACGATTCGACCCTGGATGCGCGAGAGCATGTCGGCAAGTCTACTGACATCGAGCAGGCCGGTGGCCGCATCGGCACGTGTCGCCTGAAGCAGGATGTGGTCCGGTTCATGGCTGCGCAGCACGTCATAGATCAGGTCGGTCGAGACCGTGACCTGGCGACCACTCTTTTCCTGGCCCGGATGGCGTTTCTCGATCAACCCCGAAATCAGCGCGCAATTGCGGAAGGTGCGTTTGAGAAGCCAGCTGTCGGCCAGCCAGGCTTCGAGGTCATCGCCCAGCATATCCTGGTCGAAAAGGGCGCCAAGCGAAGGCTTCCTTGCTTTGAACATCGCGCCCATGTCGCCCAATGACCATATCGCCAGCGCATAGTCGGTGGCGACAAAGCCGAGCGGCCTGGCTCCCGCCCTGTCGAGACGGCGGGTGAGCAGCATGCCGAGCGTCTGGTGCGCCAGCCTGCCCTCGAACGGATAAGCCACCAGGTAATGGCGGTTGCCTCGTGGAAAGGTCTCGATCAGCAGGTCATCGCGTTTGGGCAGCACCGATTTGTCGGCCTGGAATCGCAGCCAGTCGGCGACCTGCTCGGGCAGCTTCTTCCATCGCTGCGGGTCGTCCAGCATGATGCGGACCTGTTCGGCGAGATAGGTCGAAAGCGGGAACTTGCCGCCGCCATAGTAAGGCACCTTGGCATCGCTGCCGGGCGCGTTCGACACGAAGCATTCATTCTCGCGGATGCCTTCGAAGCGCAGCACCTTGCCGGCGAACATGAAGGTGTCGCCATGCGTCAACGTTTCGAGGAAGGCCTCCTCGATCTTGCCGAGAACCCGGCCGCCGCGCGAAGCCGCGCCTTTGCCGCCGGCCTTGATATAGCGCACATTCAGCGCCGGCACCTCGATGATGGTGCCGACATTCAACCTGTATTGTTGGGCGACGCGCGGATTGGACACCCGCCAGAACCCATCCTTGTTCAGGCGTATGCGGGCGTAGCGCTCGTAATTCTTGAGCGCGTAGCCGCCGGTGGCGACGAAATCGATGACGCGGTCGAATGTCGTCCGGTCGAGGCTGACATAGGGCGCAGCCGTTCGCACTTCCTCGAACAGGTCATCGGCACGGAATGGCGCGCCGCAGGCGCAGCCGAGCACATGCTGGGCCAGCACATCGAGCCCGCCATCGATCAAGGGAGGCGTGTCCTGCGCGCCGAGATAGTTGGCGTCGAGGGCGGCCCGGCATTCCAGCACCTCGAAGCGATTGGCGGGAATGAGGATCGCCTTGGACGGCTCGTCCATGCGGTGGTT
>NZ_RZQI01001281.1:0-1218 GCF_003998335.1 Mesorhizobium sp. M7A.F.Ca.CA.002.05.1.1
GCCAATAAGTGAAGGAGCGTTCGGCTCCCGTCAGCGTGATGGCATAGAGGCCGGGCCGCGCGCCCGCTATGAGCGGGCTGGAGCCGATGCCAATGCCGTTTTCAGCGAAGAAATCGATCTGGCCTTGCGAGAACGGATCGTCGCCGAAGGCCGAGACATAGGTTGCCGGCCGCTCGGTGCTCAGCGCGTGCAGCGCCCACAGCGTGTTGAACGTGTCGCCGGCAAAGCCCATGCGCCAGTTCGGTCCCGTCTGGCCCGACAGTTCGAGCATGCATTCGCCGATCGAGGCGACGCCGTTTCCCGCCATCTACAATCCTCCAGTGATCCCGGTGCTGTAGCTTTTTGCCACCGGCAGCGCCATGCTTGGCAAGCAGGGTTTTTTCCGTCACAGCGTTTTCCCACAGGCTGGCGGGATGCGATCCGTCCGGCAGAGCGTTGTCTGCGGAAGAGGAACCGGTTTGGCATCGATATGGCGTTATCTTCTGGCGGGTCTTGGTCTGGCTGCCTTGCTGGTCGGCATTCTCGCGGTCGTCTTCCTGACGGCGCCGCGGTCGTCGCTGCCTGCCGGCCCGGATGTCTCGCGGACGAAGAACACCGCCAACGCGCTGTTCGTGGCCAGCTTCGCGCCGGAGCGGGGTGTCGTACGGCAGGGCGAACTGCAATCCTGGCTGCTGACCTTGAAGACAAAGGCAGGAGTTCCGGTGGAAGGTGCCGCGATCGCGATTTCGGGCGGCATGCCACTGCACAGTCACGGCCTGCCGACCAGCCCGCAGGCGACCGACTATCTCGGCGACGGGCGTTATCGAATCGAAGGAGTGAAATTCACCATGAGCGGCTGGTGGCAGTTGCATTTCGCCATCTCGGCCACCGCCGGCTCCGACACGGTGCTCTTCAACGTGGTGCTGTGAGCAGGACATGAGGCGGCTTTCGCGTTTTCTGGCGCTGATGCTGGCCGTTGTCCTTGCCGGTTGCACGAAGCCGGATTTTTCCGACGCCGAAAAGACGACCATCGCCTCGCTGGCGCTGTCGTCGCTGCCGGCGCTCAAGCCCGACACCACCAATCGTTTTGCCGACGTGCCGGCGGCTGCCGCACTCGGCTCGACGCTGTTCTTCGACCAGGGCATGAGCGGTGACGGGTCGATATCCTGTTCGACATGCCACAAGATCGACCGCCAGTTCCAGGACGACCTGCCGCAGGCGGTCGGGGTCGGCCGTACC
>NZ_RZQI01001282.1:0-1217 GCF_003998335.1 Mesorhizobium sp. M7A.F.Ca.CA.002.05.1.1
GCGTGTAGTAGGGCTGCACGGAATGCGCGTCGATCGGTTCCTCCGGCTTGTGGCCGGAATGCAGTTCGAGGAATTTCGGCGGCACACGCAGCATCGGGCCAGCCGACGCAAGCGCGAAACGAGGTTCGGTCTCAAGATTTTCCAGCGTCACGGAAAGCTTGCCGCCGCGCGGAATGGCGGCATTGGCGACGAGGATCAGGTTGAGCAGCAGCTTGACCTTGTTCTTGGGCAGCAACGCGCGGGGCCCGTTCCAGGTCAGTTCCGGCTTTTCGTTCTTGAGGAAGGCGATGGCGACCGCTTCGGCATCGCCGGTATCGATCAACATGCCGGCCGAGCCGGCGGCACCAAAGGCGATGCGGGCGAACTGCAGGCGGGCCGAAGCGTTGCGGGCGCTCTGACGGATCAGCTTCATGGCGTCCTCGTCGGCGCCGCCTTCATCAAGCAATTCGAGCCCGTTGTTGATCGCGCCGACCGGCGAGATGATATCGTGGCAGACCCGGCTGCACAAAAGCGCTGCCAGATCGGGTGCGGAAAGGGTGAACAGATCGGCCATCGGCGAAAAATCCCTGCAAAATCTCACAACTCATGGCCGGGCGATCGATCGTCGCCTGCCACACGAATCACACACTCTCTCCTCGGGCTTTCTGAATACACAGCGCCCGTGCGTGCAGCAACAAATCCAAATTGTGGTTGTGGCAAATGGCGTGTTCACGCAGGCTGCCGGCCCCACTTGAGCGACCCCAAACAGCCTTCGAACCGCCATGTTCATGTGGGAGCTTAATGGTTGAAAAAGGATTACGGCATAGTTTGCCCCTAACAGTTACCCTTAACGGCCGGCTAAAAGAGCCGTACGGGGTGCGAGGCGTCGGCGAAGGTGCTCCCTGACGGAGATTGGAAGCATGTTTTCCCGATACTACGACCGGAGCTTTCTCCGTGTCTTCTCAATGGCGGTCACGCTCCTGGGCGTTCTCGTCTTCTCGACTTCAGCCCTGCGGGCCCAGGAATACACCGCTCAGGAGATTGTCGATTCCGGTCACAAGTTCTTCGGCGCGACATCAGGCGGGCTCGCCACAGTCGTCGAGAAGATTTTTGCTTCCTACGGCCTGCCCAACGGCTATCTGCTGGGCGAAGAGGGCTCGGGCGCGCTGATCGGTGGCCTGACCTATGGCGAAGGCACGCTCTACACCAAGAATGCCGGCGACCACAAAGTGTTCTGG
>NZ_RZQI01001283.1:0-1216 GCF_003998335.1 Mesorhizobium sp. M7A.F.Ca.CA.002.05.1.1
GACAGGGCGTCTACACCGCCAATGATTCTGCTTACGCGGCGGCGATCGACCTGAAGAAGGCCGGCGTCAACGTGGCGGCGATCGTCGATCTGCGCGAAAATCCGACCGGACCGGTGATCGACGAGGCGAGGGCGCTCGGCATCGAGATCAATTTCGGCCGCGCGGTGATCCGCGCTGGCGGTAAGCTCAGGGTGTCGTCGATGACCGTGCAGCCGAAGAATGGCGGCGGCGAACGCACCATCGCGGTCGATGCGATCCTGATGTCGGCCGGCTGGACGCCGTCGGTGCATCTGTTCTCGCAGTCGCGCGGAAAGGTCGCCTTCAACGACGAGACCAAGCGCTTCGTGCCGGGCACCTATGCGCAGGACTGCGTCTCGGTGGGCGCCTGCAACGGCACCGACGGGCTGTCGGCGACGGTGGACGAGGCCTATGCGGCGGGCGCCAAGGCGGCGAAAGATGCCGGCGCCAAAGCCGCCAAGAGCAGTAAGCCGAAGGTCGATGCGTCGGAGAGCTGGTCGCGCGGTATGTTGGGCGCGGCGCCCGGCGCCGGGCCGGACACGACTGTGAAGGCGTTTGTCGATTTCCAGAACGACGTCACCGCCAAGGATATCCGCCAGGCGGTGCACGAAGGCATGCGCTCGATCGAGCACGTCAAGCGCTTCACCACCAACGGCATGGCGACCGACCAGGGCAAGACCTCCAACATGCACGGCCTGGCGATTGCCGCCGAGACGCTGGGAAAGCCGATCCCGGAGGTCGGCCTGACCACGTTCCGTGCGCCCTATACGCCGGTCACCTTCGGCGCGATCGTCAGCCATGCGCGCGGTCCGCTGTTCGACCCGACGCGCAGAACCGCGATCCATCCCTGGGCCGAGGCGCAAGGTGCCGTGTTCGAGGATGTCGGCCAGTGGAAGCGCGCCTGGTATTTCCCCAAGGCGGGCGAGGACATGCATGCCGCGGTCGACCGCGAATGCGTCGCGGTGCGCAAGACGGCGGGCCTGTTCGATGCCTCTACGCTGGGCAAGATCGAGGTGGTTGGGCCGGATGCGGCCAAGTTCATGGAACTGCTCTACACCAACCCATGGGAGAAGCTGGAACCCGGCCGCTGCCGCTACGGCATCATGCTGCGCGAGGACGGCTTCATCTATGACGACGGCGTCGTCGGCAGGCTGGCCCCCGACCGTTTCCACGTGACGACGACGCCGTCGTCATAGAT
>NZ_RZQI01001284.1:0-1212 GCF_003998335.1 Mesorhizobium sp. M7A.F.Ca.CA.002.05.1.1
GCGCATGCAGGCCGCCGTCAGCGCCTACTATGACTGGCAGGGCGGGCTGGTGTGGCTGCGCATGGAACAGGGCGATCCGGAAGCCGCCCTGCTGCGCGGACTGTTGAGAAAACATGGCGGCGGCCATGCGACGCTGGTGCGTGCCGCACCTTCGCATCGCGCCGCTCTGCCGGTGTTCGAGCCGCAGCCGCCCGCACTTGCCGCACTCAGCCAGCGGCTGAAGCAAGAATTCGACCCGAAGCACATCCTCAATCCCGGCCGAATGGCCTAGGACATTAGCGATGCAGACCAATTTTTCGCTTGCCCAGCTTGCCGATCCGCATGTCGCGGAATCGGAAAAGATCCTGCGCAAATGCGTGCATTGCGGCTTCTGCACCGCCACCTGCCCGACCTATGTGACGCTTGGCAACGAGCTCGATTCACCGCGCGGGCGCATCTACCTGATCAAGGACATGCTGGAAAATGGCCATCCCGCCGACAAGCAGATCGTCACCCATATCGATCGGTGCCTGTCGTGCCTCGCCTGCATGACCACCTGCCCGTCGGGCGTGAACTACATGCATCTGGTCGACCATGCCCGCGCCCATATCCAGGAGACCTACAAGCGGCCGCTGCTCGATCGACTGACCCGCGCCATGCTGGCCTTCGTGCTGCCTTATCCCCAGCGGTTTCGCGCCGCGCTCAAGCTGGCGAAGCTGGGCAAGCCGTTTATAGGCTTGTTCGACAAGGTTCCGGCGCTGAAGCCGCTCAGTGCGATGCTCAAGCTCGCGCCGGCCTCGATCCCGGCAGCTTCGCCGATGGGCTCGCCAGGCATCCATGCCGGGCAGGGGAGCAAAAGAGGCCGCGTCGCCATCCTCACTGGCTGCGCGCAATCGGTGCTCGATCCCGCCATCAACGACACCACGATTTCGCTGCTGACGCGGCTCGGCGTCGAGGTCGTGGTGCCGCCGGGCGAGGGCTGCTGCGGCGCGCTGGTGCATCATATGGGGCGCGAGCAGGCCGCGCTTGCCTCGGCGAGGCAGAATGTCGATGCCTGGACGCGCGCCATCGAACAAGGCGGGCTCGATGCCATCGTCATCACTGCATCCGGCTGCGGCACGACGATCAAGGACTACGGTTTCATGCTGCGGCTGGATCCGGCCTATGCCGACAAGGCCGCGCGCGTTTCGGCGCTGGCCAAGGACATCACCGAATATCTCTCGACCTTCGATC
>NZ_RZQI01001285.1:0-1211 GCF_003998335.1 Mesorhizobium sp. M7A.F.Ca.CA.002.05.1.1
ATGCATGTCTGGCGCGACGTGTTCCAGGTCAATTTCTTCGCGCCGATCATGCTGGCGCGCGGCCTGTTCAAGGAGCTGGCGGCGGCCAAGGGCTCGATCGTCAACGTAACCTCGATCGCCGGAACCCGCGTGCATCCCTTCGCCGGCACGGCCTACGCCACATCGAAGGCGGCACTCGGCTCGCTGACGCGCGAGATGGCACATGATTTCGGCCCGCACGGCATCCGCGTCAATGCCATTGCGCCCGGCGAGATCGACACCGCGATCCTGTCGCCGGGCACTGACAAGATCGTCGAGACCATCCCTCTCAGGCGCCTTGGCACCACGGCCGAAGTCGCCGACATCATCTTCTTCCTGTGTTCGCAGCAGGCGTCCTATGTGACGGGCTCGGAAATTCACATCAATGGCGGCCAGCACGTGTGACATAACAGGATGCTCATCCTGTTATGGTGAGAACGGCCTTGCCGCTGAAGCTGCGCTGTCGCAGTGCGTCCAGCGCTTGGGCGATGTCTGTCCATGGCACGGTCAAGGCCACGCGTGTTTCGAGCCGGCCGGCTGCGACCAGAGCGAGCAGCGAGGCGATGTCCTCGCCAATGCCTGGACCGGACGTGTAGTAGGCGAAGGTCTGAAGCCTCGCTCCTTCATGATCCGGAACGAACTGGCGGAATCCGACGGGCGTTAGTTCGCCGCTGCTCGAACCGAACATGACGATGGTCCCGCCAGGGGCGACGCGTTCGATCGCGCATGCGAGGCTTTGGCCGCCAACCGACTCGGTAATCAGCGAGAACGGCCCCTCGGCCAGGTCTATCGCTTCGACAACCTGCCTGGCTCCGAGGCCGCGGAGATCCTCAGCGTGCCGGGCGGCGGCGACAGCGGTCACGAATCCGCCCTGATGGCGGGCGAGCTGGATCTGGAAACGACCGACCGCACCGCTTGCGCCGGTGATCAAGACCTGCTGGCCGGCGAGGTCCCCGCCATGGCGTAGAGTCCTCAGCGCCGTCGTACCGGCGACAGGAAGCGTGGCTGCGGAAACGAAGCTGACGTCATCCGGCAGGGCGGCGAGACGGTCGGTTGGGACTGCGATGCGTTCGGTCCAACCAGCCTCGTCGACCAACGCGACAACCCGGGCGCCGACGGTTGGCCCGGAACCATCGGCTGCTCTTCGTTCGACAATCCCCGCAATGTCCTGGCCGGGTATCCAGCCCTTGGGG
>NZ_RZQI01001286.1:0-1210 GCF_003998335.1 Mesorhizobium sp. M7A.F.Ca.CA.002.05.1.1
CCCTCACCCATCTATGGCAGAACGAGCTGTTCGCCATTATCGACGACGGCACCATCTACGGACGTGAGATCGCCGAGACGTTGCGGGCAGCGGCCGAACAGGCAGCGCTGAAACCGGTATTCGTCGACACGTTCCGGCCACAGCTCGACAACCAGATCGGCATGATCGGCCGGCTGAAGAAGGCTGGCGCGACGCATGTCTTTGCCGGTGGCGACGGCGACGACATCGCCATCATGGGCCGCGATGCCGCACAGCTTCAGGCGGGCATCGTCTTTGCCGGCGGCGAAAATCTCCGCACACCGCCGGGCGATGTACCCTATGCCGTGGGCACGCTGATGATCGCACCGCCGGAATGGGCCGATGTCGCCGATCCAAAAGTGCTGGCGGCATTTGACGCTAAGAAGATCGTGCCTGACGGCTATGCGCTGCCGGCCTTTGCGGCGGTCGAAATCGCCAAGGCAGCATCAGGCTTGTCCGAAAGCTCGGGCAAGCCGCTGACGGAGGCCCTGACCGGACAGGATTTCACCACGGCGATCGGGCCGATCCGCTTTGATGCAAAAGGCGACCTCAGCCAGAGACCTTACCGCGTCTTCCGTTTCGACGGCACGCGCTTTGCGCCCTTGGAAAGCAACTGATGTTTCGCACCGGCCCACGCAACCTGATCACCGACGTTGCCGGCCTGCGCGTCGGCAATGCGTCCGACGCCAGCCTGAAGTCCGGCGTCACGACCGTGCTTTGCGACACGCCGACAGTGGCCGGCGTTCAGATCCTGGGCGGCGCGCCGGGCACGCGCGAGACAGACCTGCTCGAACCGCACAATTCCGTCGATGTGGTGCACGCCGTCGTGCTTTCAGGCGGTTCGGCTTTCGGCCTCGACGCGGCGTCCGGCGTGCAGGCGGCATTGCGCGAACGCGGCATCGGCCTGGAGGTCGGTGGTTTTCGCGTGCCGATCGTGCCGTCGGCGATCCTGTTCGACCTGCGCAATGGCGGCGACAAGGATTGGGGCCGTTATCCGCCCTACCGCGAGCTTGGCTATGAGGCCGCGCAAACTGCCGCCGCCGATTTCCAGCTTGGCACGATCGGCGCCGGCACCGGCGCGCTGACCTCGGGGCTGAAAGGCGGCCTCGGCTCCGCCTCGACGCTGCTGGATAGCGGCGTCACCGTCGGTGCGCTGGCCGCCGTCAACCCGACCGGATCGGTGACCACAGGC
>NZ_RZQI01001287.1:0-1206 GCF_003998335.1 Mesorhizobium sp. M7A.F.Ca.CA.002.05.1.1
GATTGGCAGCGTTTGCGGCTGTTCGCCGTGCTGGCGGGTCTCTACCTCGCCCAGGGTATTCCGGGTTATCTCCTGGTCGCCGCGGTGCCGCCGATCATGCGCGAGCTTGGCGTGTCGAGAACGGCCATCGGCATGCTTGCCGTCCTGATGATCCCGCTGACGGTGAAATTCCTCTGGGCACCGCTCGTCGATCGGATCAGGCCGATGGCGATCGGGCACCGCCGCGGATGGATTCTTCCCACGCAGATCGGGACTGTGATCGCCATAGCGGCACTCGCCCTTGTGGAACCGACCAATCTGAAAGCCATATTCGCAATAGGTTTCGCGATCGCGGTGCTGACCTCGACGCAGGACATTGCAACCGACGGCTATGCCACGCTCGCCCTGAGGCAAGAGGATCGCGCCGTTGGAAACGCAATCCAGGGCGGAGCGGTCGCACTCAGCGTCATCGTCGGCGGCACCGTTTCCCTGCTTCTCTATGGCTGGGTCGGCTGGCAGGCGATGGTGCTGACGATCGCGGCGGTCTCAGCCCTGCCATTGATTGCGATCGCCTTCATGCCGGAGGACACCGCTACAAAAAACGCCGAACCGCGGGCGAAACCTTCGATCTCCAGCTTTCTCAAGCGCCCGGAAGCCGTGACCGTCCTGATGATCGCACTGACCTACCGGGCGAGCGAAGGGCTGGTGAAATCCATGGAGGGATCCTATCTCGTCGACGTCGGATTGCCGCTGTCGGCGATCGGATATCTGAGCGGTATTTCTGCGGCGACGGCCGGCATTGCCGGATCCTTCATAGCGGCCATGCTTGTTCGACGTTCCGGCGCCGGCCGAACGCTGCTGCTGCTCGGCGCCTTGCGCACGATCTGCTTCCTGTTGTTTGCCCTGCATGCGGCCGGCGAAATCACGGGCATATGGACTCTTTTGGGAGCGGCGGGGTTTCAGACCTTGATCCGCTATATGGAGATTGTGGCGCTCTACAGCCTGTTCATGGCGGTGTCATCGAAAGATCAGCCTGGAACGGACTTCACCATTCTGTCCTGCGCCCAGATCATCATCTACCTGATCGGCTCGATGATGGCCGGTGCGATCGCCGACCGCATCGGCTATGGCGCACTTTTCACCCTCTCGACGCTCGTCTCCGGTCTGGCCGTCGTGCTGACTGTTCACCTTCTTTCGCGGCTCTCGAAGAAAAGCGCGGGAGCGGAC
>NZ_RZQI01001288.1:0-1196 GCF_003998335.1 Mesorhizobium sp. M7A.F.Ca.CA.002.05.1.1
CCTATGATGACTTCATCCAGACCGATGCCGCGATCAACCGCGGCAATTCCGGCGGACCGCTGTTCAACAGCGCCGGCGAAGTCATCGGCATCAACACGGCGATCATTTCGCCTTCCGGCGGTTCGATCGGCATCGGCTTTTCCATCCCCGCCCAGCTCGCGTCCGGCGTCGTCGACCAGTTGCGCCAGTTCGGCGAGACGCGGCGCGGCTGGCTGGGCGTGCGCATCCAGCCGGTGACCGACGACATCGCCGAAAGCCTCGGCATGGCGACCGCCAGGGGCGCGCTGGTCGCCGGCGTGATCAAGGGTGGCCCGGTCGACAATGGCACCATCCAAGCGGGCGACGTCGTCATCAAGTTCGACGGCAAGGACATCCATGAGATGCGCGATCTGCCGCGCGTCGTCGCCGAAAGCCCGGTTGGCAAGGCGGTCGATGTGCTCATCGTGCGCAAGGGTGTCGAGCAGACCGTGAAAGTGACGCTCGGCCGGCTCGAGGATGGCGAGAAGCTCGCCAGCAGTGAGGAGGGCAGCAACACCGATCAGGACAAGGGCGACAAGGCTCCGGCCGTTTCCACTGCTTCGGTGCTCGGCATGACGGTCGGCGAACTGAACGACGAGACACGCAAGAAGTTCAGCATTGCGGCCGATGTTTCGGGCGTCGTCATCACCGACGTCACCAAGGACTCGGCCGCCGCCGAACGCGGCATCCAGCCCGGCGAGGTGATCACCGAGATCGCGCAGGAATCGGTCGCCACGCCCAAGGACGTCATGGACCGGATCGGCGCCTTGAAGGAACAGGGGCGCAAGAATGCGCTCTTGATGCTGGCCTCGAAGACCGGCGAGCTCAGGTTCGTGACGATCCGGATGGACTGAGATCCGGAAGATGCGGCGAAAAAATCCTCATCTTGAATGGAAAGGGCGGCTAGCGGGCCGCCCTTTTTCTTGCCTGCCAGTCTTGGCGCGACAGTCTGTACAGGACATGGCGCTTGAGCGCGGGATGGCTGTCGGGAATGCTGGGGTGGTCGAAATCGCCGGACGGATCCGCGCTCATGCCGAGGCGTTGCATGACGGCGGTGGAGCGGCGGTTGGCCGCGACGGCGAATGACACGATTTCATCGAGGCCAAGCGTCTCGAAGCCGTAGGCCAGCCACGCTTCGGCTGCCTCGGTGACATAGCCCTTGCCCCAGAACTCAGGTG
>NZ_RZQI01001289.1:0-1189 GCF_003998335.1 Mesorhizobium sp. M7A.F.Ca.CA.002.05.1.1
GCCCATGAGAAAATTGGACGCCTCGGCTGCGACATTCTTGGCGAGCTTGGCCAGCCGCTGGGTGGCAATGATGCCGGCCAGCCCGCGCTTGCGGCCACGACACATCAAATTGGTCATGGCGCCGAGCGAGAGCTTTCGCGCTTCGTCCGACACCTCTCCGGCCACCGCCGGCGCGAACAGCTGCGCCTCGTCCACCACCACCAGCATTGGGTACCAGTGGTCACGGGCGACCTCGAACAGCCCGCCGAGGAAGGCGGCGGCACGCCGCATCTGGTTCTCGGCGTCGAGCCCTTCGAGATTGAGCACGGTGGAGACGCGATGCATGCGCGCCCGCTCGCCGGCCGCCTGCAGGCCGCGCTCGGTATGCTGCTCGGCATCGATCACCAGATGGCCGTAACGGTCGCCCAGCGAGACGAAGTCGCCCTCGGGATCGATGATGGTCTGCTGCACCCAGGGCGCGCTCTGCTCCAGCAGGCGCCGCAGCAGATGCGACTTGCCGGAGCCTGAATTGCCCTGCACCAAAAGGCGAGTCGCGAGCAGTTCCTCAAGATCCAGCTTCGCCGGGGCGCCCGCGGTCGTCTGTCCCATCTCGATCGCAACGGTCATCTCGACTCAGGCGCTCCTTTCGCAGACGGGCTTATCAACTGGGTCACAGCCCGTCGAGCGTGCATGACCGCCTGCGGCGTGTTGCGCACAACTGTGCAGGCACCGCCTGGAGGGGTCATCAGCCGATGCCTGGCGCAAACTTTGGGTTGACCCCTTCGGACCACGAGGCGACACTCCACCCAACGCTACGAGTGCGAGGAGGAATGCGATGGACGAGCCCGAACGGTGGCGCCACATGTCGACGGCGCCAAAGGATGGCAGCCGCATCCTGGTCACGGTGCGTCCGTCCGAACAGGGACCGGCGGAAGTAGACCTTGCCTATTGGTCGCGTGCCGACCAGTTCGCCTCGGAAGGCTGGCGCGCGTCGGACTCCTCGCCCGGGCGCGTCATCGAATATGCCGACCCGGAACTGAAGTGCTGGATGCCGTTGCCGACGGCAAACCTCAGCCGCGCGTCCATGCCAGCGCCCTGGGAAGGCGAAGACGCCCAGCAGCTGGATGGGTCCGGGATTTAAGCGCGCGGAGAGGCCGGAGATTGGCCAATCTCCCCTCGTGCGGGAGATCGGCAGCTTCGCGGTCGGCAG
>NZ_RZQI01001290.1:0-1186 GCF_003998335.1 Mesorhizobium sp. M7A.F.Ca.CA.002.05.1.1
CTATACGGGGAGAAATGCCCGGCAGGGCAATGAGCGACTATCTGTGGTGTCAAGTTGCATTGGCGAACTCCATGCGCGCATCGCGTGCTTTTGCATTGAGAATGACGAGGAGTTTTCGCGCCAGCGCCATGCGGATGACCATTTTGGTTTTGCCAGCCTTTTGCAACCGTTCGGCGAAAGCTTGCAGATGAGGATCGTACCTGGCGACGTGCCGGGCAACGATAAAGAGAATGCCACGCGGCCCGGTGCGACCGCCCCGAATATTACGAGGTCCCTCGCGTTTGCCGCTATCATTGGCGAAAGGCGAGAGCCCCACCAGCTTGGCGATGGCCTTGTTGGAGACGATGCCGATCTCGGGGACCTCCGCCAACAGACGGGCAACGGTGCGGTCAGCCAAGCCCTTGAAGACGCGGAATGTCATGTCGAGCCTGGCCCACAACGGATCATCGTCAATCAGCGAGGCCACCTCGCCAGCCAGCCGCTTCTCCTCGCGCTTGAGGCAGGTCAGCACCGTGGAGAGACTGGCCAGCGTCTCGGCGTCTGTGGTGGCGCTCTTGCGCTGCTTGTTGACGGTGATGTCGCCGGTGACTTGGGAAAGCCTGGAAACCAAGACTTTCAGTCGCTGCTGCGCGGGACTGGGCGGCGCCGCCGGCACGATCTGCTTGACCGACGCGTAATGGGCGATCACGTCCGCGTCGATGCGATCGGTTTTCTCGAAGGTGCCCATTGCTTCGGCGAAGCGACGCACGCTGCGAGGATTGACGATGCCGCAAGGCAGGCCGTTCTCCCAAAGCCACAGAAAGGCCAACCGCTCATAACCGCCCGTGGCCTCCATAACCGCGAGCTCGACACGATGGCCGCGGCAAAACACCAGCAACTCGCCTAGTCCCGCTGCGTCGTTGGCGAAGCGAGCAAACGCAGCGCCCGGCCGGATATGGGCGTCCAGCCAATCTTTCGAAACATCAACTCCACAAATAATGTTGTTCACGGTAACCTGCCTTGTTCGTGCGATTGGAGCCAAGCGACTATTCGGTCGTGCGTGACAAAGGCGAAGATCCCAAGCTCATTGACGGTTGTAGCCGGAGGGGCAGCGGGCGACTTCGCCAAGCCTCGGGCCGGATGGCCATCCGGCCCGAGGCTCAATCGCTTCCATCGCACATAATCATCTCGTGCAGATACAAGGGGC
>NZ_RZQI01000128.1:0-10195 GCF_003998335.1 Mesorhizobium sp. M7A.F.Ca.CA.002.05.1.1
ATTTCGCAAGCGACGGCAGCTGTGCCTGCCGTCTGGCGAAATCCAGAATTCAGGAGACTAAAATGAACAAGATCCTTATTGCTGCCGCCGCCGTTCTGGCCATCACCGGCAGTGCTTTCGCCGGCAGCGACAACTTTGGCTCCAACGGCGCCAACCAGCCTGCGGTTACTTCGGTTGACAGCGCGCATACGAGCTCGGTCCGCAACAGCGGTGGCCTCGTCGAGAAGCTGCTCAATTCGTCGGGCGACGTAGAGAAGTCCGCTCCTCAGGGCAGCGACCGGAATCTCTTCGGCCGTTAACAGTCGAAGCTGATCTTCAAAAAAAGAGCGGCGGGCCTGGCCCGCTGCTCTTTTTTGTCCAAGACGCGGTTCTGCCTCAGGCCGCCTTCGCTTCAGCCTCATGAAGGGCAAACGACCGTCCGTCAGCGTCGAAGAGATGCAGGTCCTCGCCATTGGCGCTCAGCCGCAATGTCGAACCGCGCTTGACCTCGACATTGCCGGGCAGCTTGGTCACCAGCGGCAGGTCGGCGCGACCGATGTCGACATAGACCAGCTGCACCTCGCCGAGCTGCTCGACATAGTCGACCGTCCCCTCGAACAGATAGTCCGCGCCGCTGGCGATGATCAGGTCCTCCGGCCGCACGCCAAAACTCACCGCAGCGCCCTTTGCCGAAGCCGGCGTCGCGATCGGCACGGTTGCCTTGCGTCCGCCGACATGGCTGACGACGGTCGGATTGCCTGATTTGTCGATGGTTGCGGGCAGGATATTCATGGCCGGCGAGCCGATGAATTGCGCAACGAACAGATTGCCGGGCTTCTTGTAGAGGTCCATCGGCGTGCCGACCTGCTCGATATGGCCGTCCTTGAGCACCACGATGCGGTCGGCGAGCGTCATTGCCTCGACCTGGTCGTGGGTGACGTAGATCATGGTCGTGTTGGGCATCGATTCCTTGAGCTTGGCGATTTCGATGCGGGTGGCGACTCGCAGCGCCGCATCAAGGTTCGAAAGCGGCTCGTCGAACAGGAACACCTTCGGATTGCGCACGATGGCCCGGCCGATGGCGACGCGCTGGCGCTGGCCGCCCGACATCGCCTTGGGCAGGCGGTCGAGATATTTGGTCAGCTGCAGGATCTCGGCGGCCTGACGCACGCGGCGGTCGATCTCGGCCTTGTTCTCTTTGCCGATCTTCATCGAGAACGCCATGTTGTCGTAGACGGTCATGTGCGGGTAGAGCGCGTAGGACTGGAACACCATGGCGATGCCCCGTTTCGACGGCGGCACGTCGTTCACCACTTCGCCGGCTATTCTGAGCTCGCCGGAGGTGATTTCCTCGAGCCCGGCGATCGATCTCAGCAATGTCGACTTGCCGCAGCCCGACGGGCCGACGAAGACGATGAACTCGCCCGATTTAATATCGAGGTCGATGCCGTGGAGAATGTTCAGATTGCCGTAGGACTTCTTCACTTGTCTTAGCGTGACATCGGCCATTTGGTTTCCTCCAGTGATTGGAATTCAGTCGAGACGCCCGAACCAGGCGCCGTAGCCGCCAAGCTCGATGGAACCGCTGTTCGCCTGCCCCGAAAATCCGTGCCCGGGCAGAGGTTGCAGCGATCGGCCGCCAAGGTCAACCTTGGCCGGCCCGGCTCCCAGATTGAAGACGCAGACGATCTGCTCGTTGCCTGCGCGGCGCGTGAAGGCGACGGTGTCGCCCTCACTTTCGATGAAGGTGATGTCGCCCTTGGCGAGCGCCGGATGGGCACGCCGGAAGGTGAGAAAGCGCCGGTAGTGCTCGAGCAGCGAAGCCTCGTCGCCCTGCTGGACATTGACCGCTTGCGCCAGATGCTTGGCCGGCACCGGCAGCCAGGGCTTTGCCTGGGAGAAGCCGCCATTCTTGGCGCTGCCATCCCACACCATTGGCGTGCGGCAGCCGTCGCGGCCCTTGAATTCCGGCCAGAAGCGGATGCCGTAGGGATCCTGCAGATCCTCGAACCGCAGCTCTGCCTCACCGAGCCCAAGCTCCTCGCCCTGGTAGATGCAGACCGAACCGCGCAACGACATCAGCAGCGCCGAGATGACCTTGAGGTAGGCGGTCGGGTCGGCCTCATTGGCGGCCCAGCGCGAGGCCGGGCGCATCACGTCGTGGTTGGAGAAGGCCCAGCACGACCAGCCGTCGCTGGCGACTTTGCCGAAGGATTCCAGCACCGAGCGGACCTTGCCCGCGCTGATCTTTTCCGGCGCCAGGAAATCGAAGGAGTAGCACATGTGCACGCGCTTGCCGCCTGCGGTGTAGGCGGCAACCACTTCAAGCCCGCGCTGCGAATCGCCGACCTCGCCGACCGCTGCGGTTGCCGGATACTCATCGAGCAGGGCACGGAACCGTTCGAGGAAGCCGAGGTTCTCGGGCCGGCTCTTGTCGTAGAGATGGTCCTGGTAGTTGTAGGGGTTGACCGCCGGCGCGGTCTGGTCGTTGCGCTCTTCCGGCGGCAGCGGCGGATTGTTTTCCAGGCCCTGGCTGTGGAAGTAGAAATTGATGGTATCGAGCCGGAAACCGTCGACGCCGCGCTCCAGCCAGAAGCGGGTGACGTCGAGCAATGCGTCCTGGACTTCGTGGTTGTGAAAGTTGAGGTCGGGCTGTTCGGCCAGGAAATTGTGCATGTAATATTGCTGGCGGCTGGTGTCCCATTGCCACGCCGAGCCGCCGAAGATCGACAGCCAGTTGTTGGGCGGTGTGCCGTCCGGCCTGGCGTCTGCCCAGACGTACCAATCGGCTTTCGGGTTGCTGCGGCTCGACCGGCTTTCCTTGAACCAGGGATGACTGTCGGCAGTGTGCGACAGCACCTCGTCGATCATCACCTTCAAGCCCAGCCTGTGTGCCTCGGCGGTCAGCGCGTCGAAATCGGCCAGCGTGCCGAACATCGGATCGACATCGCAGTAATCCGTCACGTCATAGCCGAAATCCTTCATCGGCGACTTGAAGAACGGCGAGATCCAGATGGCATCCGCGCCGAGTGCGGCGATATAGGAGAGGCGGCCTATGATGCCCTTGAGATCGCCGATGCCGTCGCCATTCGAGTCCTGATAGCTGCGCGGATAGATCTGGTAGATCACCGCGCCCCGCCACCAGTCGCGATCGATGGCGAGGTCAGGCTTCGAGCTGGCCTTCAAAGCGGATTGCATCGTCTCAGCCTCCTTTCACCGAGCCGGCAAGCAGCCCGCGGACAAAATAGCGCTGCAGCGAGAAGAACACGATCAGCGGTACGATGATGGTCACGAAAGCCGATGTCGTCAGAATCTCCCAGTCGCCGCCGCGCGAGCCCAACAGCGCGTTGAGCTTGGCGGTCAGCACGATCTGGTCTGCCTCTGTACCGAGGAAAACCATCGCCACCAGCAGATCGTTCCATACCCACAGGAACTGGAAGATGGCAAACGAAGCCAGCACCGGGAACGACAGCGGCAAGACGATCTTGACGAAGATCTCGAAATCGCTGGCGCCATCGATGCGCGCCGATTCCATGATTTCGCGCGGCAGGCCGGCAATGTAGCTGCGCAGCAGGTAGATGGCGAAGGGCAGGCCGAAGCCGGTATGCGCCAGCCAGATGCCGAGATAGGTCTTCGACGGCATGCCGAAGAAAGCGCCGACGCCGTTGTAGAGCTTCAACAGCGGGATCAGCGACATCTGCAATGGCACCACCAGCAGGCCGATGATGACGGCGATCAGCAGCGCCCGGCCGGGAAACCGCATCCAGGCCAGCGCATAGGCGGCAAAGGCGGCGATCAGGATCGGGATGACGGTAGCCGGAATGGTGACGGTCAGGGAATTCATGAATGACCGTCCGATGCCTTCGGAGAACAGCACGGTTCTGTAATTGTCGGTGGTGAATTTCGGCGGCGCCGACGAAGCATAATAGACGCGCTGGCCGCGATCGCCTTCGAATGCTTTCGGGGAATGCATGATGAAGCTGCCGTCGGCATTGAGCTGCAAGGTCACGCCGTCGCCGAGATCGGCTGTGGTGCCGGCGGGATATTGCGTCGGTGTCGCCGATTTGACCCCGAAGGCGCTGATGTCGCGCTTGGCGCCGTCGCCGAAGATATTGCCCTCGAGGACGAACTTGCCGTCCTTCTCGACTTGCGCCGAGGCGGGCGGGAGCCGGCCTGCTTCCGTCTGGGTGGAACTGGCGAACGAGTTCCACCAGCCCGAGGCGATGATCTGGTTCTTGTCGCGCAGCGACGAGACCAGGATGCCGAGCGTCGGTATGGTCCAGATCGCGACGAAGATGAGCACGGCGATGTGGACGCCAAAACGGCTGGCGAAGGAATTTCCGGCCGCGACGGCCATCTCAATGTCCTCCCGTCTCTTTGTTCGCCTGGCGGATGTTCCAGACCATGATCGGAATGACGGCAATCATGATGATGATGGCGATGGTGGCGCCGCGGCCGAAATCGCCGCCGCCGCGGAACATCCAGTCGAACATCAGATTGGCCAGCACCTGGCTGTTCCACTGGCCGTTGGTCATGGTCAGCACGATGTCGAACACTTTGAGCACCAGGATGGTGATCGTGGTCCAGACCACGGCGATGGTGCCCCAGATCTGCGGCACCATGATCTTCCAGAAGATCTGGAACGGATTGGCGCCGTCGATGACGGCGGCTTCCAGCGTTTCTTCGGGAATGCCGCGCAGGGCGGAAGACAGGATGACCATAGCAAAGCCGGTCTGGATCCAGATCAGGATGATCATCAGGAAGAAATTGTTCCAGAACGGCAGCGATATCCAGACCTGCGGCTGGCCGCCGAAATGCTGGATGATGGCGTTGAGGATGCCGATCTGCGTCTGGCCGTCGCCCCGATACTCGTAGATGAATTTCCAGATCACGCTGGCGCCGACGAAGGAGATCGCCAACGGCAGGAAGATCAGGCTCTTGGCGATCGTGCCCCACCAGATCTTGTCCGTAAGCACGGCGATGATCAGCCCGAGGAAGGTGCAGGCGGCCGGCACCACCGCCAGCCAGATGATGTTGTTGAGGATCGAGTTGCGGAACTCGCGATCGCCGAACGCCCATTGATAGTTCGCCAAGCCGACGAAATTGATGCCGCTGCGATCGAGGAACGACAGCCGCAGCGTCTCGACCACCGGATAGATCAGGTAAATGGTGAGGATGATCATCGCCGGGCCGACGAACAGCCATGGCCGGACCAGCCCTTGCCGGCGCAGATTGTCGATGGCCGCGGCACCCGCGACGCCGCGTGACGGGAATATCAGGTCGACCAGTTTGTTGGCGCCCCAGAAATAGGCGACGCAACCGCCGACGCCGACGATGATGACTGTTATGGCCGAGAAAATCTGAGCCGCCATGGGTCCCTCTCCCCCTGCGCATGACCCGACAAGGAATGACCTTGGTAACGGAGACCAGGCGCCGATTCAGTTGTTTGGAGCGCGTCATCGGCGGCTTGCGCACATTGCCGATCGCGCTTCATTTCAATGCGCTCATGACGAAAGGCTGCGGCACGGGCCGCCGTCGGATCCGGGCCAGTACGGTCCGGATCCAGTGCGAGAATGGTGGTCGCTTACATGCCGACCGCTACTTGATCGCGTCCCAGCTCTTCTGGATGTCGGTGGCGACGTCCTGCGCCGACTTGCCGCCGACCAGGTCGATCATGCCGGTCCAGAACGCGCCGGCGCCGATCTTGCCCGGCATCAGGTCGGAACCGTCGAAGCGGAAAGTCGAGGCATTGGCGAGGATTTCGCCCTGCTTCTTCAGCGCGTCGCTGGCATAGGCATCCTTGTTGACCGACTTGAGCGGCGTCACGAAGCCGCCTTCGGCCATCCAGATCTCGTGGGCGAGCGGCATCTTCAGGAATTCGATGAATGCGCGCGCGCTCTTGCTGTCCTTGGTGATCATCGCCAGCGTACCGGCGCCGAGCACGGGCGTGCCCAGTTCAGGCTTGGAGGCATAGGGCGGGAAGTAGAAGAAGTCCGCGTCCTGGCCGACCTTGGTACCTTCCGGGAAGAAGGTCGGGATGAACGATGCCTGATGGTGCAGGTAGCATTTCGGCGGCACCGAAAAGAGGCCCTTCGGGCTGTCGCGGAAATCGGTCGCCGCGACCGCCTTGGCGCCGCCATCGACCATCTTGTCGTCGGTCGCGATCTTGCCGAAAATGTCGATGGCGTTGACCACTGCGGGGTCGTTGAACGGGATCTCGTTCTTCACCCATTTGTCGTAGACCTCCGGAGGCTGGGTGCGCAGCATCAGGTCTTCGACCCAGTCGGTCGCCGGCCAGCCGGTGGCGCCGCCGGAGCCGAGGCCGATGCACCACGGCTTGCCGCCATCGGCGATGATCTTCTTTTCGAGATCGGCAAGTTCTTCCTGCGTTTTCGGCACCTTGTAGCCGGCTTCCTCGAAATTATCCGGCGAATACCAGACCAGCGACTTCACATCGGCCTTATAAGGGAAGGCGAAGAAGCCCGGCTTGCCGTCCTTGTCCTTAAAGGTGCCGAGATCGACCCATGACTGGCCGGCACCGTAATTGTCCTTGACCCATTTGGCGGTGTCGTCACCGAGCGGCGTCAAAAGGCCCTTCGACGCCAGGTCCTGGATAAGACCCGGCTGCGGCAGCACGGCGATGTTCGGCGGGCTGCCGGCCTGCGTGTCGATGACGATCTGCTGCTCGTAATTCTCCGAGGAGGAGTATTTGATCTCGACGCCGGTGGCTTCCGAGAAATAGTCGAGAACGCCGCGCACCAGGCCTTCGTCCTCGCCGCGCCACGGTCCGAAGATCGACAGCGTCTCACCCTTGAGGTCGACTTTCTTGAGCTCTTCGTAGTTCGCCCAGTTGAAGCGCTTGTCTTCGCCGGGCTTGAACTTCAGTTCGGCCTGCGCGGGCGCGTTCAGGGCGAACGTGGCAAACGCCGCACCCAGCAAAAGCATTTTCTTCATCGGTATTCCTCCCAGTGGGTCTCACACACCGGACGGAACCTCCATTCCGCCCGCCGACGCCGCAGGACTGTGACTCAGTCGGAAAGGAACCGCAACCTTTCGAAGAGTCTTCCAAAGCGCTTTGGCTTTCTCGATCACGCCATTGAATTGCTGGGAAGTCAAGAGGCCGGGCGGATTAATCGATTTAGGTTCGCGCATTTGCGCCCCTAAAAGTGCGCTGCAACATGCTATTATGGCGATGCAGCAGCAATTTTTGTTTCAAATACGCCCGAACCGCGTCTATGGTTCGGCTTGGTATGGCTCGGCCCCGCTGGGACTTGGGTCGATTCAATTTAAAAGCGCTTTGAGGGAATGGAGACCTTTCGTGAACCTCAAGCAGCTCGCCCATATGCTGGCACTTTCGCAAACCACGGTAAGCCGTGCGCTGAACGGCTATCCCGAGGTCAACGAGGAGACGCGCAGGCGTGTCATGGATGCCGCCAAGCGCCATGGCTATCGTCCCAATCCGAGCGCGCGCCGGCTGGCGACCGGCAAGACCGGCATGATCGGCTATGTCCTGCCGACCGGTGCGTCGGTCGACATCGATCCGCATTTCGTCGAGTTCCTGTCCGGCCTTGGTGACTATGCCCGTTCGCACGAGCTTGACCTTGTGCTGTCGCCGGCCGACGCCGACGACCAGGAGACGACCTACCGGCGCATCGTCGCCAACAGGCAGGTCGATGCCGTCTACATCTCCTCGCCAAGGCCCGCTGACCGGCGCGTGGCGCTGGTCAACACGCTCGGCATTCCCTTCATCGTCCATGGCCGCAGTGAGGGCTTCGACTTCGACTATGCTTTTACCGACATCGACAATGAGGGCGCCTTCCACGAGGCGGCCAGGCTGCTGATCCAACTAGGTCATCGGCGGCTGGCGTTGATCAACGGTGACGACCGCGAGACCTTCGCCATCCATCGCGAACGCGGCGTGCGCCGGGCGCTCGCCGCGAGCGGACTGTCATTGAGCGAACGCCATGTCTGCTCGGTCGATATGACCGAGGAGAACGGCTATCGCGCCACCAGGCGTTTGCTGGAAGAGGACGACGCGCCGACGGCGATCGCCTGCTCCAGCCTGATCATGGCGCTGGGCGTCGTGCGCGCCGTACGCGACCTCGGCCTGAGCATTCCGAGCGACGTCTCGCTGATCGCCCACGACGATGTCTTCCCCTGGCTGAGGCCGGAGAATTTCTCGGTGCCGCTGTCGACGACGCGTTCATCGATCCGTCTCGCCGGCGCCCGTGTCGCCGAGCGGCTGGCGGCACGGATTTCAGGACTGGAGGAGGGGGCGCGAGGCGAGGTCTGGCCGGTCGACCTGGTGGTCAGGGGATCCGTGGCGGGGGCGCCTGCGTAGCTGGAGATCAAACCCATGCTCTGCGGGAACCGAGTTGAGACGCGACACCCGGTTTACCCAATCATGGATCGGCTGTGTCCAGTCCGTCACGAACGCCCGACGATGTGTTCGACAAGGCGGTGCGCCTCCTCGGCAATCGCTAATATTATGCCCGATTTGCGCGTGGAGGCGAAATCTAAGCCGGCGAAGTAGATACCTGGCTGCGCAGCCACGCCATCCTCATGAACGGGCCGTCCCTGCGAGTCGAGCACCCCAGGGAGGTTCACCCAACTGAAATCACCCCGGAAGCCAGTACACCACACCACGGTCGTTATGCCGGACACGGCAACATCAAGAGAACGAATAGTCGGGTCCGGCAGATATGCCGCGACAGTCTCCGCAGGATTGGGTTCCGAAACGGGAGCATCGATTCCGGAGCGACTGATATATTCGTCGATATAGCGTTTGACGTTGGCGGAGGCTTCATCCCCAAAACGAATATGGGCTTCGAGATCGTCGGCGAACGAGAGGCGGCCGCCTTCCTCGACGCCTGCGAACCGGCCCAGCAGCACGATACCTCGGGCGCTGAGCGCTTGGAGGCTAATGGTGCGTTCTGCCCCAAGCAGACCACGAGCCGGAATGCGTTCCGCAAGACGGATTATCTCCTCTCGACGCACGTCGAGAAACCCGCTCTCGACCAGCCACATCATAATGTGGCGACCTCGGTAGCTCCGAGAGAGTCTTCCAACCCGGCTTGTGGCAAGGAAGACCGTTCGGCCTGCTTCTGCCAAGTCCTCTGCGATCTGGCCACCCGACTGGCCGCCTCCGACAACCAGCACCGCTCCATCAGCGAGATCGGCGGCGCTGCGGTAATCGGAAGCATCGATCTGGCAGAGGCCGGGCGGCAGCGAACCGGCCCAAATTGGGCGCACCGGACAATTCAGGTCGCCGCTTGCGATCACCACGTTCCGCGCCAAAACTGTGCCGCGTGAAGTGGTTAGCCTATATTCGCCATTATTGTGTCCACTGGCGAGTTCGGTCACGGCAGTATCCTGTTCGACAGGGAGGCCGTGCCGCTTGGCGAAATCCTCGAGGAGTGCGACGAATTCGTCGCACGTCAGGGTACCGGACGGATCCGAACCGTCATAGCAGTCGCCTGGCATCACGGTCTGCACGTTGGGGGTATTCATCCGGAAAGAGTCCCACCGCTGTGTGCGCCAGGTCTCTCCGATGCGGCCTCTCTCCAGTATCCTGTGGCTTAGGCCCCGCCGTGCCAGCGAATGGCTGATGCCCAGGCCGGCCCAGCCGGCCCCGACGACCACCGCATCGAGGACATTGGCGTTACTCGTCATTGCCGCAATCCCGATGCTAGTGCATGTCGCCCAAAAATGGCGTCCGCATAGTCTCCCCGAAGGTGCGAGGGCAAGATAGCAGTTCTGTCGGCTCACGCCACGATCAAAATCTCGCCCGACGCCGGCAGTGGGGAGGCCACCGCAAGGGGCTGGATTCCGATATCTCACGCCGCGGATTTGAGGTGGTCGATGAAGGCGCGCAGCTTCGGCAGGACTTGGCGCTTGCCGGGATGATACAGGAAGACGCCCGGCGTCGTGGCGGCGATGCCGTCCAGCACCGGTTCGAGTTTACCTTCGGCTATCGGACCTTCAGCGATTGGTCGAGGCGTCTGCGCCAGCCCGACGCCCCGCATCGCGGCCCCGAGCAATGTCGGATAATCGTGCGCAATCAGCGGGCCTGAGAGCATCGCCTCGATCGCCTCGTTGCCGTCGACGAAAGCCCAGGGCGCAATGGCGCCATTCGAACGGCGCAAGCGCAGGCAGGCGTGGTTGCGCAAATCGTCGACGCGTTCGGGGTGGCCATGGCGTTTGAGATAGTCAGGGC
>NZ_RZQI01001291.1:0-1186 GCF_003998335.1 Mesorhizobium sp. M7A.F.Ca.CA.002.05.1.1
GCGCCGCCCAACGCCAATGTCAGCCTGGTCGATGCGGCGATGCCGGGCATGCTGCCGGTCATCAACGAGGAATGCGTCAAGCAGGCGATCCGCACCGGCCTGGGGCTGAAGGCGCAGATCAACCACAAGTCGGTCTTCGATCGGAAGAACTACTTTTATCCCGACCTGCCGCAGGGCTACCAGATCTCGCAGTTCAAGCAGCCGATCGTCGGCGAAGGCACGGTGATCGTTTCGGTCGGCCCGGACCGCCAGGGCGAATTCGAGGACATCGAGGTCGGCATCGAGCGGCTGCATCTGGAGCAGGATGCCGGCAAGTCGATGCACGACCAGCATGCGACCATGTCCTATGTCGATCTCAACCGCTCCGGCGTGGCGCTGATGGAGATCGTCTCCAAGCCGGACATGCGCTCGGCCGACGAGGCCAAGGCTTATGTCACCAAGCTGCGCACCATCGTGCGCTATCTCGGCACCTGCGACGGCAACATGGACGAAGGTTCGATGCGCGCCGACGTCAACGTTTCGGTGCGCAGGCCGGGCGGCGAGTTCGGCACGCGCTGCGAGATCAAGAACGTCAACTCGATCCGCTTCATCGGCCAGGCCATCGACTATGAGGCGCGCCGGCAGATCGCCATCCTCGAGGATGGCGGCAAGATCGATCAGGAGACGCGGCTGTTCGACGCCGTCAAGGGCGAGACGCGTTCGATGCGCTCCAAGGAAGAGGCGCATGATTACCGCTACTTCCCCGATCCCGACCTTTTGCCGCTGGAATTCGACCAGGCCTATGTCGATGCGCTGGCCAAGGAATTGCCGGAACTGCCGGACGACAAGAAGGCGCGGCTGATCGCGTCGCTCGGCCTGTCCGTCTATGACGCCTCGATCCTGGTGTCGGAAAAGCCGATCGCCGATTATTTCGAGAAGGTGGCCGCCGGCCGCGACGGCAAGCTTGCCGCCAATTGGGTCATCAACGATCTGCTCGGGCAATTGAACAAGGCCGGAAAAGACATTGAAAACGCTCCGGTTTCACCCGAGCAGCTCGGTGCGGTCATCGATCTGATCAAGGATGGCACCATCTCCGGCAAGATCGCCAAGGACCTGTTCGAGATCGTCTGGAATGAGGGCGGCGACCCTCGCCAACTGGTCGAGAGCCGTGGCATGAAGCAGGTCACCGACACCGGCGCCATCGAGA
>NZ_RZQI01001292.1:0-1186 GCF_003998335.1 Mesorhizobium sp. M7A.F.Ca.CA.002.05.1.1
GTGCTCGGACACGAGACGATGGGCGAGGTCGTGGAAGTCGGCAGCGGCCATTCGAAGTTCAGAAAGGGCGACCGCATCGTGGTGCCTTTCAACATCTCATGCGGCGAGTGCTGGTTTTGCCAGAAGGGGCTGTTCTCGCTTTGCGACAGGTCCAATCCCAATGCCAAACAGGCTGCCGAAGTGATGGGACAATCCCCGGCTGGCCTGTTCGGCTATTCGCATCTGGTGGGCGGCTATTGGGGAGGGCAAGCCGAATATCTGCGCGTTCCTTTCGCCGACGTCGGTCCGATAAAGGTGCCCGAGGGAATGGACGACGAACAGGTGCTGTTCCTCTCCGACATCTTTCCAACCGGCTATATGGCAGCTGAAAACGCCGGCATCGAGCCAGGCGAAACCGTCGCCATCTGGGGTTGCGGTCCGGTTGGTCAGTTCGCCATCCAGAGCGCATGGATGCTCGGCGCCGGCCGCGTCATTGCCATAGACAAGGTGCCGGAGCGGCTGGCGATGGCTCGCGAGCACGGCAAGGCCGAGACGCTCGACTTCAGCAATTCCGATATCTACGACGCTTTGATGGCGATGACCGATGGCCGCGGTCCGGATCGCTGCATAGACTGTGTCGGGACCGAGTCGGATCCCGCCGCCAGTGCCGACTCCATGCTCGACAAGGTCAAGGCTGCCGTCTATCTCGGCACCGATAGGCCGCATGTATTGCGCGAAGCAATCTACTCCTGCCGCAAAGGCGGCACCATCTCGGTGCCCGGCGTCTATATCGGCCTCGTCGATCATATTCCGTTCGGCGCCGCCATGAACAAAGGACTGACCTTCCGGATGGGTCAGACGCACACGCAACGCTATCTCGAACCGCTCCTCGCCATGGTGCAGAAGGGCGACATTGATCCCTCCTTCGTGATCACGCACCGGGCAGACCTCGAAGCGGGACCGGACCTCTACAAGACGTTCCGTGACAAGCAGGATGGCTGCATCAAGGTGGTAATGCGACCGCATGGCTGAGACGTCGGGTTCTCGCACCAGGTCTGCCCTGAGCAAGTTCGCTGCCGTGAACCGCAACGGACCCGTTGGCGATCTGGAACCTTCGATCGCGGCAGCGGTTGACCTGCAGAATTCACGGCGGCGAGACCGCCGTGCCCCACCGGCTGCAAAGGAAGGTGTTGCATGACCAATGAGA
>NZ_RZQI01001293.1:0-1185 GCF_003998335.1 Mesorhizobium sp. M7A.F.Ca.CA.002.05.1.1
GTCCTTGTCCATGTAGACGAACCACTGCGGCGTGTTGCGAAAGATGATCGGTTTCTTGGACCGCCAGGAGTGAGGGTAGCTGTGCTTCAGCCGGCCGCGCGCGAACAGCGCGTTGCGCTTGATCAGCTCGTCGATGACGGCCTGGTTGGCGTTGCCCTTCTTGCCGTTGTCGTCGATGACACGCGCCGGTCCACCCTCCCGGTCGGGGCCGAAACCCGGCGCGTCCTTGGTGAAGAAACCGCCGTCGTCGACGGTGAACGGGATGGCGGGATCGATGCCGCGTGCGCGCAGATCCACCGCCGCATCCATCCAGGCGTCAAAGTCCTCGCGGCCGTGGCCGGGCGCGGTGTGGACGAAGCCGGTGCCGGCATCGTCGGTGACGTGGTCGCCGGCGAGCATCGGAACGGCAAAGTCGTAGCCGCCGCAAAAACCCTTGAGCGGATGCGAAAGCGTAAGGCTTCCAAGCTCTTGCGCCGAAACGCTGCGGAGACGATTCAAGGTGACCTTGGCCTTGACCGAGGAGTCTTCGGCCAGCGCATCGGCAAAGATCAGTTTTTCACCCGACTGCGGGCCGAATGCGTTCTCGGCTGCCGTGACCTCATAGAGGCCATAGTTGATGCGCGGCGAATAGTTGACGGCACGGTTGCCGGGGATCGTCCATGGCGTCGTCGTCCAGATGACGACATGTGCCTGCAGCAGATCGAGTGCGCCCTCCGTCAGCTTGGTCTCGCCATCGACAGGGCGGGCCAAGCTGGCGACCGGAAACTTCGCCCAGATCGTGTCGCTCTCATAGTCGTGGTACTCGATCTCGGCCTCGGCCAGCGCCGTGCGCTCGACCACGCTCCACATCACCGGCTTGGAGCCGCGATAGAGCTGGCCCGACATGGCGAATTTCAAGAGCTCGCCGGCGATGCGCGCCTCGGCATGGAAAGCCATCGTCGTATAGGGGTTCTTGAAATCGCCGATGACGCCGAGGCGCTGGAACTCGGCCCCCTGCACAGCGATCCAACCCGCGGCGAACTCACGGCATTCCTTGCGGAATTCGTTGACCGGCACCTCGTCCTTGTTCTTGCCCTTGGCGCGGTACTGCTCCTCGATCTTCCACTCGATCGGCAGGCCGTGGCAGTCCCAGCCGGGCACATAGTTCGAGTCGTAGCCGCGCATCTGGAACGAGCGGGTGATGAC
>NZ_RZQI01001294.1:0-1181 GCF_003998335.1 Mesorhizobium sp. M7A.F.Ca.CA.002.05.1.1
AGCTGCAGGTCGAGGACGCACAGAACGACGTTGCCAAGCAGCTCGACCAGATCAAGAACTTCGCCGCCTCGGGCGTCGATGCCATCATCGTCAACCCGGTCGACACTTCGGCCACGCAGGCGATGTCGGACGCCGCCGCCGCAGCCAAGATCCCGCTGGTCTATGTCAACCGCGAGCCGGTCAATGTCGACACGCTGCCCGACAACCAGGCCTTCGTCGCCTCGAACGAAGCCGATTCCGGCACGCTCGAGACCAAGGAAGTCTGCCGCCTGTTCAAGGAAGCCGGCAAGAAGGAAGCCAATGTCTATGTGATCATGGGCGAGCTTTCCAACCAGGCCGCCGTGCAGCGCACCAAGGACATCGACGATGTGATCGCGACGCCGGATTGCAGCTTCATCAAGATCATCGACAAGCAGACGTCGAACTGGAACCGCGACGAGGCGCAGAACCTGATGACCAACTGGCTGTCGACCGGCAAGCCGTTCGACGGCGTCATCGCCAACAATGACGAAAGCGCCATCGGCGCCATCCAGGCGATGAAGGCCGGCAACATCGACATGAAGGCGGTTGTCGTCGGCGGCGTCGACGCCACCCAGGACGCGCTGGCGGCCATGCAGGCGGGCGACCTCGACGTAACCGTGTTCCAGGACGCGGCCGGCCAGGGCGCCGGCGCTCTCGATGCGGCGCTCAAGCTCGCCAAGGGCGAGAAGGTCGAGCACAAGGTCTACGTGCCCTTCCAGCTGGTGACGCCCGCCAACATCGACAAGTTCCTGAAGAAGAACTGAGCCGCCAACGGTTCGATACGGAGCGGCGCTCTCGATCAAGACAGCGCCGCTCCCCTCTCTCCCTCAGCGCCGCAGGCGCGAGGGCGACCGCGGCTGATGGAGGACAGAATACGTGGCACAGACATCTCATGGCGTCGGCGGCGTCGGTTATGATGCGAGGAAGCGCACATGGCCGGCCGAGTTCAATGTTTTCCTGGCACTGGTCATTCTCGTCGTCATCTTCGAACTGATCGGCCGCATTTTTCTCGGCGACAGCTTCCTGTTCAACACACGCAGCGACGTCGGCGGCATCTTCAACGAAGCGCGCCTGCAGATCATCATCCTGCAGGTGTCGATCGTCGGCATCATCGCCATCGGCGTGACGCAGGTCATCATCACCGGCGGCATCGACCTGTC
>NZ_RZQI01001295.1:0-1177 GCF_003998335.1 Mesorhizobium sp. M7A.F.Ca.CA.002.05.1.1
CGTGGTAGCCGACACTTTTCAAAAGATCGAAGGCTGCCTTCAGCTTCGAAATCCTGACCGCATCGCAGGACGAGGAGCGCCTTGCCGGCATCTACCAGCGCACGCTGGAGAAGATCGGCATCGATCTCACCATTCGCAGCCTCGACGGCGACCAGATCCAGTCGCGCAAGCAGCGCTTCGACTTTGAGGTCCTGATCGGATCGAGCGGCTTCAACAATTCGTTGTCGCCCGGCATCGAGCAGAGCGGGCGCTGGAGTTCCGCCGCGGCCAGGACGGAAGGCTCGTTCAATCTCGCAGGCGTCGCCGATCCGGCTGTGGACGCGGCGATCGAGGCGATGCTGCGCGCCCGCTCCAAGGAGGATTATGTTGCCGCCGTTCGCGTTCTCGACCGGCTGCTGATCTCCGGCAACTACATGGTGCCGATGCAGCACAACACGCAGCAATGGATTGCCTACTGGAACTACCTGGAACATCCGCAAAAGACGCCCATATTCGGGTATCAGCTGCCAACATGGTGGCGCAAACCCAACTGAGGGATCAGGAGATCGAGATGAGCGAATTGAACGCCATCACCGTCGATGTGGTGTCCGATGTCGTCTGCCCCTGGTGCTTCATCGGCCAGAAGCGGCTCGACAGGGCGATTGCCGCCGTCGGCGATGTCGACGTGCATGTCCGCTGGCGGCCGTTCCAGCTCGATCCGACCATTCCGCCTGAAGGCAAGGACCGCCGCGAATACATGCTGGCAAAATTCGGCAGTGATCAGCGCATCCGCGAGATTCACGCCCGCATCGAGCCGCTGGGCGAAATCGAAGGCATCTCGTTCGCCTTTGACGCCATCAAGGTGGCGCCGAACACGCTGGATGCGCATCGGCTGATCCGCTGGGCAGGTGCCGCCGGCGAAGCCATTCAGAACAGGCTTGTGCGCCGGCTGTTCCAGCTGAATTTCGAGGAAGGCGCAAACATTGGCGATCATGCCGTGCTGGTCGAGGCGGCGCGCGAGGCCGGCATGGATGCGTCCGTGGTCGCCACGCTTTTGCCGACCGAGGCCGATGTCGAGGCGGTGCGCACCGAGATCGCCACCGCGTCGCGCATGGGCATTTCTGGCGTGCCGTGCTTCCTGCTCGAGGACAAATACGCGGTCATGGGCGCACAGGATGCCGACACGCTGGCCGATGCC
>NZ_RZQI01001296.1:0-1171 GCF_003998335.1 Mesorhizobium sp. M7A.F.Ca.CA.002.05.1.1
GTGCCCGGCAGGGCGATGAGGGGCGGCGCCGACCTTCCAAGACTGATTTCAAATCTTCGCGTCGTGCGGCAGCGGGGCGGTGGCCTTTTCCAGCCAGGCCAGCGTTTCGCCGTCGAGCATCGGGCCGATCTCGGCCAGCACGCGCGCATGGTACGAGTCCAGCCAGTGCAACTCGTCGCGCGTCAGGAGGTCCGACTGCACCAGCCTGGTATCGATCGGCGCCAGCGTCAGCGTCTCGAAGCCGTGCATGGCGATGTCTCCGCCCTCGATCTCTTGCGCCGGTGTCACCAGGATCAGGTTCTCGATGCGGATGCCGTAGGCGCCTTCCTTGTAGTAGCCCGGCTCGTTGGACAGCATCATGCCTTCGAGCAGCTTTTCGGTGCCGGTGCGGGCGATACGCTGCGGCCCTTCATGCACCGCCAGATATGAGCCGACGCCATGGCCGGTGCCGTGGGCGAAGTCGCAGCCGTGCTTCCACAGCGCCATGCGCGCGACGGCATCGATTTCCGAACCGCGCGTGCCGGCGGGAAAGCGCAGCGTGGAAATGCCGATCATGCCTTTCAGCACCAGGGTGAAGCGTTCGCGCATCTCCTGCGTCGGCTGGCCGATAGGCACGGTGCGCGTGATGTCGGTGGTGCCGTCCTGATACTGCGCACCGGAGTCGAGCAGGAACAACTCGCCGGCCTGCAGCTTGCGGCTGGTGGCGCGCGACACGCGGTAATGCATGATGGCGCCGTTCGGACCGGCGCCCGAAATGGTGTCG
Source organism: Mesorhizobium sp. M7A.F.Ca.CA.002.05.1.1 (assembly GCF_003998335.1). Classification (NCBI taxonomy): domain Bacteria; kingdom Pseudomonadati; phylum Pseudomonadota; class Alphaproteobacteria; order Hyphomicrobiales; family Phyllobacteriaceae; genus Mesorhizobium; species Mesorhizobium sp. M7A.F.Ca.CA.002.05.1.1. Next base: position 764 of record NZ_RZQI01001296.1, read on the forward strand.
AAGGAGACATCGCGCAGCGGCATCTGCGTTTCCTCGCCGGTCTGCCGTCGCGTCTCCTCCAGCCGGGTGACCACCGATATCTCATCGAGCGATCCGGGTTTTTGCCGCTCCAGCCAGCACAGAAGCTTCGCCACGGCCGCACCGTCACGCCGATGCGCGGCGCGCGAGCCGTTGATCTCGGCCTGGTTCTTGGTGGCGCGCGGGATGCGGGCGGGGTCTGCTGCTGCAACGACGGCGCCGCCATTGGCCTCGACCAGCATGCGCAGCCGGTCGGCCGCCAGCACCGGGTCGAGCGCGATTTTCGCGCCACTCTTGGCAAGGGCGCACGGCTCGGCTTCGATCCATGGCTGCACACGATCAGCGAGGTCAAGGCGCTGCAGGCCTCGGCCGACAAATCAGGCGCCGTGC
>NZ_RZQI01001297.1:0-1165 GCF_003998335.1 Mesorhizobium sp. M7A.F.Ca.CA.002.05.1.1
CGGCAGCCTGTCGGCCAGCGGCACGGTCGGCATCAACCCGGCGCAGGGTTTTCCGGCCGATTTGTCGATCAAGCTGGTCGACGGCCGCTATACGGACGGAAGGGTGGTGACCGCCAATCTCGGCGGCGACCTGACGATCAAGGGACCGCTGACCTCCGCACCGGTCATTGCCGGCACCGTCAATCTCGCCAAGACGGTGATCACCGTTCCGGACAAATTGCCGGGCTCGCTGGCAGCGCTCGACGTCAAGCACAAGAACGCGCCAGGTGCGGTCAAGGCACAGGACAAGGCGCTGCGGCCGCCGACGACCAGCGGCAAGGGCGGCGGTAGCGGCCTTGCACTCGATGTCACGGTCAACGCGCCGAACCAGATCTTCATCCAGGGCAGGGGCGTCGATGCCGAACTTGGCGGCTCGCTGAAGCTGACCGGCCCGGCCTCGTCGCCGCAAGCGGTCGGCACCTTCACCCTGCAGCGCGGACGGCTGTCGATCCTCGGCAAGCGGCTGACCTTCACCGAAGGCACGGTCGGATTTTCCGGCTCGCTGGTGCCCTATCTCAATTTGACGGCGACCACGACGACGACCGGCGCCACCGTCACCATCGTGGTGTCGGGCGAGGCGACCAATCCGAAGTTCACCTTCTCCTCGGTGCCGGCGCTGCCCGAGGACGAGGTGCTGGCGCAATTGATCTTCGGCCGCTCGATGTCGAATCTGTCGCCGCTGCAGATCGCCCAGTTGGCCGAGGCCGCCGGGCAACTGGCCGGCGTCGGCGGCTCGACGTCGCTGCTCGAAAACCTGCGCAGCGCCATTGGTGTCGACGACCTCGACGTCACCACCGACGACCAGGGCGGCACGGCGGTTTCGGCGGGCAAATACCTCAACGACCGCACCTATGTCACGATCCAGAAAGGCGACAAGCCGGGCTCGGGCAAGGCTACGATCGACCTCAATGTCGGGCGCGGCGTCAAGCTGCGCGGCGAGGCCAACGATGCCGGCGAAGCCAAGGGCGGCATCTTCTACGAGAAGGAATACTGATAGTTCGGCAGGACTTTTGGCCTCATGATGGATCGATTCTGGCGCTGTCCGGGCTGGAGTAAATGTCTCAGTTTAATCGACTACCGAGATTCCAGAAGAATCCGTCGGACAGTAGCAAATTTGCGCCAAGAC
>NZ_RZQI01001298.1:0-1157 GCF_003998335.1 Mesorhizobium sp. M7A.F.Ca.CA.002.05.1.1
TGGTGTTCGCACGCGCCCATTCGCTCAGTGCGCTGACGGGGATCAGCAGCTCGTGGCCGAGCTCGGTCAGCTCATAATCGACGCGCGGTGGAATGGTTGGAAACACGGTGCGGGTGACGAAGCCGTCACGCTCCAGCCCGCGCAAGGTGGTGGTCAGCATTTTCTGCGAGATGCCGCCGACGGCAGCGCGCAATTCGTTGAAACGCAGCGGTCCGTCGCCCAGCTTGCCGACGACCAGAACGGTCCATTTGTCGCCGACGCGCTGCAGGATTTCCGAGATGGCGCGGCAGTCTTCGGAGCGATGTGGGTGCCTCGGTAACAAAAAAGTGCCTTCTTGTGCATCGCGTTTCCAGTATCTCATATAGCGCAGGTATCCAAATGATACCAGTACTTCGTGCAAGGAGAGCCCTTATGTCCAAACCCAAAATTGCCATCGTCGTCGGATCGACGCGCGCCGCTCGTTTCGCCGATGTGCCAACCCAGTGGATCGCCAAGATCGCCAAGTCGCATGCCGACATCGATGTCGAGGTCGTCGATCTGCGCGACTTCCCGCTGCCGTTCTTCGACGAGGTCGCATCCTCCGCCTGGGCGCCGTCGCAGAACGAAGTGGCACAGCGCTGGCAGAAGAAGGTCGCCGAATTCGACGGCTTCATCTTCACCGCCGCCGAATACAATCATGGCCCGACGGCCGTGCTGAAGAACGCCATCGACTACGCCGCCAATGAATGGAACAAGAAGTCGGCCGGCTTCGTCGGTTATGGCAGCGTCGGCGGCTCGCGTGCCGTCGAACAGCTTAGACTGTATGCCGTCGAATTGCAGATGGCGCCGGTCAAGTCGGCCGTCCATATCGCCTGGGGCGATTTCCTCGCCGTCCGCCAGGGCGAGAAGAAGCTGGAAGACCTCGAGCATCTGAACCAGGCCGCCACCGCGCTGGTCAACGATGTTGCGTGGTGGGCCAAGGTGCTCAAGGCAGCGCGTCAGGCCGACGCCGTTGCCGAGGAAGTCAAGGCGGCCTGACCGCCAATTCGAGTTATCCTCCCAAGGATCCGGGGCGGCGCTTGCGTCGCCCTTTTTCAATTATAGCGGCTCGAATTGAAAGCTGGCGCCGGATCGGACGACGCGGCCGATGCCGGGCGAATCCAGATGCGCGCCGGCAA
>NZ_RZQI01001299.1:0-1155 GCF_003998335.1 Mesorhizobium sp. M7A.F.Ca.CA.002.05.1.1
ATCGGCATGGTCACGGGTGCGCTGTTGACAGGCAATGCGGTGGTCTACAAGCCGTCGCCGGGTTGCGCGCTGACCGGACTGCTGATTGCCGAAACGCTTCGCAAAGCGGGCTTGCCCGAAGGTGTTTTCAACATCGTGCTTGGCGATGGAGAGGTGGGGCGCCTTCTTGCCACCGACAACGGCATCGACGGCGTTGCATTCACCGGCTCCCATAAGACCGGCATGAGCATCTTCCGTCATATGGCAACGCTGCCCCACATGAAGCCCGTCATCGCCGAAATGGGTGGCAAGAACCCCGCCTACGTGACGAGCAAGGCCGACCTCGACCGCGCGGCGCAGGGGGTGGCGCGCTCCGCTTTTGGCCTGCAAGGCCAGAAGTGCTCCGCATGCTCGGTCGTGTATGTCGACGAGAAGGTCAAGGCGGAATTCATCGAGAAACTGGTAGCGTTCGCTGGAAAGCTGGTGGTCGGAGATCCTCGTAAGGCCGAGACCTTTATGGGCCCTGTCTATGGCGACGCCACAGTCGGCCGTTTCCAGGCAGCGCTGTCGGAAGTCGAGGGCAAAGGCAAGGTGCATTTTGGGGGCGCCGCCCTGGGCCAGGGATTTGCGAACAACTACGTCCTGCCGACGGTCGTCGAACTTGATGGTCCGGGCCGGCTGACCCGCGACGAACTCTTCATGCCTTTCGTGGTCGTCCGCGGTTTTGATAGTCTCGATGCCGCGATCGAAGAGGGCAACGACATCGCCTACGGATTGTCGGCCGGCATCTTTACCAACGACCAAAAAGAGTTGCGTCACTTCCTCGACACCGCCGAAGCGGGGGTTCTCTATGCCAACCGTGCGAGCGGCGCAACGACGGGTGCATGGCCAGGCGCGCAGCCATTCTGCGGCTGGAAGGGCACCGGGGTCAGCGGCAAGGGCGGTCTCGGCTCCTGGTTCCTGCCACAGTACCTGCGCGAGCAGAGCCACACGATCATGACCAAGTGATCGAAAGAGGTCGCGCCCTTCGTCGCGGCCATCCAAGACTGTCTCCTTCATCGGTTTACAAGATTATGCGCCACTATCCAGATTCAATGCCGAAGTCCCGCGAGATGTTCGAACGGGCCCGCAAGGTCATGCCGGGAGGAAACACCCGGACAACGGTCTTCATCGACC
>NZ_RZQI01001300.1:0-1153 GCF_003998335.1 Mesorhizobium sp. M7A.F.Ca.CA.002.05.1.1
ATTGGGCTCTATCTCGCCTTCATCCTGGGGCGCATCTGAACATTGCGACGGCTGCGTGGCGCGCTTGGTCAAGAGATCGGCTCATGCTACGTCGACCGGATTGACGGCATTGGCCTGCGGCGTTGCCTCGGGACTTCGGCAGGGAGCACTATCGGCCGTTCATGAAGGCAGCCAAGCAAATCTTCGATATTGCCGGTGCGGCTCTGCTGCTGGTGGCGACATCTCCTGTCTTGGCGCTCACCGTCCTTGCCGTTCGAGCATCGTCGCCGGGCCCGGCTATTTTTTCACAGGTGCGGGTCGGCCGTGACGGTCGGCTTTTTCGCTGCCACAAGTTGCGCACCATGTATGTCGGGACGCCGTCACTACCCTCGCATGAGGCGCCGGCGGATTCCGTGACATCGGTCGGGAAGGTCCTACGGAAGTTCAAGCTCGACGAGCTGCCGCAATTCTGGAATGTCCTGAAGGGCGAAATGAGCCTGGTCGGGCCGCGCCCCTGCCTGCCGACCCAAACCGAGTTGATCGAGTGTCGCAGGCGGCTGGGGGTTTTGGCGGCGCTGCCGGGCATAACCGGCCTGGCCCAGATCAGGGGCATCGACATGTCGAACCCGGAGCTTTTGGCCGAAACGGATGCTGCCTACCTCCGCACTGCGTCGTTCTGGCTCGACCTTCGGATCCTGTTTGGAACGCTCTACCGCAGACCATGATCCCAAAAAGTGGAAGCCGGTTTTTGGAAAAGATCATGGTCAAGCAAGAAAGTCAGGATCTACCGAGCCGCGCCAGCTCGACCAGCCGCTCGAGCGTGCCGGCTTCAGGCGTCCACCCCTGCGATACCAGCAGGGCGGGGTCGCATATCTGTGTCGCGGTCAGGCTGTCCCAGAACGCCCGCCTGCCGAGCGCGGCCACGACCGGCCGTATCAGACCGGCCGGCACAGCCATCAGGCGCACAGGCCGCCCCAAACCTCTGCGAAAGGCGGCGATGATGGCCTCGGCGGCGACCGGCGGCACATCGGCGCCGACATAGATCGGGCGAAGCGGTCCGGAATGGCTGAGCAGGTGCGACACTGCTCGCACCGCGGCCTCGGAAGACATCAGCGAGCGGATTCCGGTCAAGGCACCCGTCGGCAGCGGCAGCGGCGTATCGGCAAGGCGCATC
>NZ_RZQI01000129.1:0-10188 GCF_003998335.1 Mesorhizobium sp. M7A.F.Ca.CA.002.05.1.1
GGTCTTCGTCTGGTGCCTGGTGGTTAATGGCTGGTGTGCCCGAAGCCGAATTTTGGCGGCGTTTCGGCACCGAAGTTTAATCGCCGCTGATATATTGTGTTTCCTGAAGAACGACCCGGCAAATCGGGCGATGAGGCAGGGGCATGCGTCACAGTAATTTCACGGCAATGGCCGCAATGGCGGCCGTCTTGATGATGTCTGGCTGTACGACGAGTGGCGTCGACACCACCAAGACCACCGCCATCCAACCGGCGGCAAACGACACCGAAACCTCCGATCTGGCGCAAGGCAAGGCGCAGTTTCGCGACGCCAATTACGGCCTCGCCGAAAAGCACTTCCGCAAGGCCGTCGAGTTGAAAGCCGACAATGCGGAGGCCTGGATGGGGCTCGCCGCTTCCTATGATGAACTCGGCCGCTTCGACTTCGCCGACCGAGCCTACGGCCAGCTTTTGAAGGTCGCCGGCCGCAAGCCGCAGATCGTCAACAATATGGGCTATTCGCAACTGCTGCGCGGCAATCGCAAGAAGGCCAAGGCGTTGCTGCTCGAAGCGAAGGCCGGCATGGCCGATCCAACAGTCGTCAACGCCAACCTCGCTCTCTTGAACAAGGGTTGATCTCGCATCCATGGGTCCGGTTTCGGGACACGTGCCATCGACGCTTTGTAAACCCTATCCGCAGGTTGCATCGAAGGATTGCCTGAAAACCCGTATCTGAGGGCTGCCGCTGACCTAGAATGCAGCGCAACCGCCGACGCTCAAGAGGCCCTTGCCCGATATGCTGGACTTCAGTTCGCTTCTGCTCGCAGCCGCGCTGTCGGGCATATGCCTCAGCGTCACCATGTTTGCCATTTGGTTCACCGCGCCCAAGGCAGGTTTCGTGCTGACGGTTGCGTGCGGAATTCTGGTGCTCGTTGCGCATGTGATCCTGTTCTGGCGGTACACCAAGGATCCCGATCCGCTGCTTTGCCAGATCGTGCTTGCACTGCTCAGCCTGGGGTTCCTGATCATCTGCTTGTCGGCCATGCAATTTCTGGGGGTGCCCGGCTACGGACGTGCCGTTGCACCTGCGCTTGCCGCCATGGCCATTTGTGCCGTCGTGACCTTTATGGGCTTTGACGGCATTGGCTTCATAGTCACCTACACCACGGTGACGGCGCTGCTGTCGGCGATCGGCGCCATGTTCTGGATCAACGGCAGTCACGATCGCCGCATCCTTCTGGTGGTTTCGTTTCTGAGCGGCACCTGCGCGATGTCGTTTGCGCTTTGCGGCGTGGTTCTGCTGACCAAGGGGCAATGGACGCTCGGGGTTGCGCCCGACAACTGGGCCGAACGATTGAATTCCGTGGTGGCGGTCGCCTGCATGACCGGGCTCGGAGCATTGACGCTCTCCCTCCATCATCTGCAGGCGCAAATTGAACTCAAGGCCGAGACCATGACCGACCCGCTGACTGGGTTGCTGAACCGCCGGGCATTGACGTCGCTCTACGGCGAACGGAGTTTCGGTCCGTTCATGTCCATCGTCATGTTCGACCTCGACCATTTCAAGCGGACGAACGATGTCTACGGTCACCCGGTAGGGGATCAGGTCTTGTGCCGTTTTGCCGCCGTCATCAAGAAATATGCCCGGCCCGGCGTCGACGCTTTTCGCCTTGGCGGCGAGGAGTTCGCAATCGTCATGTCGCGGATGACGGATGAAAAGGCTTACGATCTCGCCAGCAAGATAGGCGTGGCGTTCGGCACCGAAATCGTCCCCACCCAGCTCGGCAAGTTGCGCAGCACGGTCAGCGGCGGCATCGGCTTTGGCGAGGCAAGCGGCAGCAGGCTGGACAACGTGCTCGCCGAGGCGGACGCGGCGCTCTATGCCGCCAAACGCGCCGGACGAAATTGCGTCATCAGCCGCAAGAGGATGGGCAAGGCCGAGCCGATCAAGCCGGCCTTGCGCTCAGCGTAATTACTCCGCGGCACCCAGATAATCCGACAGCGGCGGGCACGAGCAGACCAGGTTGCGGTCGCCGGCGACATTGTCGATGCGTGACACCGGGGGCCAGTACTTGGCTGCCGTGTCGGCGTCGCCGGCCGGATAGGCCGCTTCCAGGCGCGAGTAGGGATGGGTCCACTGGCCGGCCAGCGCCTCGGAGGCGGTGTGCGGCGCGTTGACCAGCGGATTGTCGGCCAAAGGCCATTCGCCCCTGGCGACTTTTGCTGCCTCTGCCGATATGGCGATCATCGCCTCGCAGAAGCGGTCGAGTTCCCGCTTGGGCTCGGACTCGGTCGGCTCCACCATCAGCGTGCCGGCAACCGGGAACGACATGGTCGGCGCGTGGAAACCATAATCGATCAGGCGCTTGGCGATATCGTCGACACTGATGCCTGCACTCTCCTTGAGCACACGGGTGTCGAGGATGCATTCATGCGCGACGCGTCCCTGCCTGCCCTTGTAGAGCACCGGGAAATGCGCACCGAGCCGCGTCGCGATGTAGTTGGCGGACAGGATCGCCGTCTCGGTCGCCTGCTTGAGGCCCGAGGCGCCCATCATGCGGATATACATCCAGGTGATCGGCAGGATCGAGGCGCTGCCGAAGGGGGCGGCGGAGACGGCGTGCGCCGAGCCTTCGGTGACATGGCCGGGCAAATACGGCTTCAAATGCGCCTTGACGCCGATCGGCCCGATGCCGGGTCCGCCGCCGCCATGCGGTATGCAGAAGGTCTTGTGCAGGTTCATGTGGCAGACATCGGCGCCAATGTCGCCGGGACGGGCAAGCCCGACCAGCGCGTTGAGGTTGGCACCGTCGAAATAGACCTGGCCGCCATGCTCATGGATCAGTGCGCAGAGATCGCGTGCGCCTTCCTCGAACACGCCATGCGTCGAGGGATAGGTGAACATCAGCGCCGCGAGATTTTGCGCATGCTCAGTCGCCTTGGCCTTCATGTCGTCCATGTCGATGTTGCCGTCTTCGGTGCAGCGCACGACGACGACGTTCATGCCGGCCATCGCCGCGCTCGCGGGATTGGTACCATGCGCCGAGGAGGGGATCAGGCAGACGGTGCGGTGGTTGTCGCCGCGTGAGCGGTGATAGCCGCGGATGGCGAGCAGGCCGGCATATTCGCCCTGGCTCCCGGCATTGGGCTGCAAGGTGACGGCGTCGAATCCGGTGATCTCCGACAGCCAGCCCTCCAACTCACCGATCATGGCACGGTAGCCTGTCGAGTGCGCGGCCGGGGCGAAAGGGTGCAGATCGGCAATGCTCGGCCAACTCACCGGCATCATCTCGGCGGCGGCGTTGAGCTTCATGGTGCAGGACCCCAGCGGGATCATGGCGCGGTCGAGCGCCAGGTCCTTGTCGGCCAGCCGGCGCAGGAAGCGCATCATCTCGGTTTCCGACTTGTTTTCGTGGAAAACAGGCTGGGTCAGGAACTCCTTGCCGCGCGGCCTGCCGGGCACCGTGCTGTCGGCGGAGACACCAGCCTTGGCGCCGAACAGGGCCGCGATTGCGTCGAGATCGGCCTCGGTCGAGGTTTCGTCGAAGGCAATGCCGATATGATCGGCATCGACGGCACGCAGCAACCTGCCACCCTTTTCAGCCGCAGTGGCGATCGAAGCTGCCTTACCCTTCACCTCGGCCGTCACCGTGTCGAAGCGGCTTGAACCGAGCACGGAGATACCTGCTGCTTTGAGCCCGGAGGCAAGACGATTGGCCAGCGTGTGGATGCGCCCGGCAATCGCCTGCAGCCCGGCGGGACCGTGCCAGATGGCATAGGCAGTCGCCATGTTGGCGAGCAACGCCTGCGCGGTGCAGATGTTGGAGGTCGCCTTGTCGCGGCGGATATGCTGTTCGCGCGTCTGCAAGGCAAGCCGGTACCCAGGCCGGCCCTTGCTGTCGGTGGACTGGCCAACCAGGCGGCCGGGCATCAACCGCGTGAGCCTGTCGGAGACGGCGCAATAGGCCGCGTGCGGGCCGCCAAAGCCCATCGGCACGCCAAAACGCTGCATCGGGCCGACGGCGATGTCGGCGCCGAGCTTGGCCGGCGCGTCGGTCAGCGTCAGGCCGAGCGGGTCGGCGATGAAGACGACGATAGCCCCGGTCGCGCGCGCCTTGTCGATCGCTGCCTTGTGGTCGCCATAGACGCCAAACGTATCCGGCCAGGAGACGAGCAGGGCGGCGGTGTTGTCGTCGATCGTCTCGCCATCGATCTCGATGCCGAGCGGCTCGGCGCGGGTGCGCACCACGTCCAGCGTCTGCGGATGCGGCGTGCCGGCAAGTGCGACCTTGGTTCGCTTGTCACGGTGGTGGCGTAAGGCGATGCCGACGGCTTCGGCCACGGCGGTTGCTTCATCGAGCAGCGAGGCCGAGGCCACCGGCAGGCCGGTCAATTCGGTGACCAGCGTCTGGAAGTTGAACAGCATTTCGAGCCGGCCTTGGCTGATCTCTGCCTGATAGGGCGTGTAGGCCGTGTACCAGGCAGGATTCTCGAACAGATTGCGCTGGATAACCGGCGGGACATGGACGCCGTGATAACCGGCGCCGATGAAGCTCTTCAGCACTGTATTCCCGGACATGACAGCCGAGAGTTCGGCCAGCGCTTCCGCCTCGCTCGCCGGTGCTGGCAGGGCAAGCGGCCGATCGAGCCGGATCGACTTCGGTACGGACTGGCTGATCAGCGTCTCGATCGAGGGCACGCCGATGGCGGCCAGCATCGCTCTGGTGTCGTTGAGGCCGGGACCGATATGGCGGGCCGAGAAGGGGTAGGGTGCTGCGGTCATGTCAATAAGTCCTGGTATCAACCGATATGGGCTTTGTAGGCGGCCTCATCCATGAGACCGGCGAGCTGGCTTTCGTCGGCAAGCTTCATCTTCCACAGCCAGCCGGCTCCGGTTGCTGCCGAGTTGACCAGCGACGGGTCCGACGACAGCGTGCCGTTCGCTTCAGTGATCTCGCCATCGACCGGTGCATAGACATCGGATGCCGCCTTGACGGATTCGACCACGACGGCGGTGTCGCCCTTGGTCAATTTCTTTCCGGTCTCCGGTAGTTCGACGAAGACGAGGTCGCCGAGCTGCTCCTGCGCGTAATCAGTGATGCCGACCGTGGCGATGCCGCCCTCGACGCGGAGCCACTCGTGATCTGATGTGAAATAGGTCGTTGCCATTGAGATCATCCTTTGCGGTAGCGATGCGGTGTGAAGGGCAGGGAACTGATATCGACTGGGATTTTTGTGCCGCGCACGTCGGCGAACACCCGCGTTCCGGGCTTTGCCAGAGGTGTCGAGACATAGCCCATGGCGACCGGATGGCCGGCCGAGGGGCCGAAACCGCCCGATGTGACCTGGCCGGCCGGATTGCCGTCGGCGTCGAAGAGCGCGGCACCGCCACGCACCGGCTGGCGACCTTCCGGCTTAAGCCCGACCCGCTTTTGCGCGGGTCCTTGTTCCACGGCGGCGCGGAGCGCATCGGCGCCGATGAAAGCGCCGGAAGCGCGGATGTCCTTTGGAATTGCCCACATCAAGGCGGCGCTGGCCGGATTGGTCTCCGGCGTGATGTCCTGGCCATGCAGGCACAGCCCTGCCTCCAGCCGCAGACTGTCGCGGGCGGCCAGGCCGATCCACAGCACGCGTTCATCGCCGAGCAGCTTCGCGACGAGATCGCGTGCATCGGCTTCCGGCAGGCCGATCTCGAAACCGTCCTCGCCGGTATAGCCCGACCGGCTCATGAACCAGTTCTTGCGCGGTTCGACACCATGCATGAAAAGCAGCGAGCCGGTCTCGATGCCGGCGCGGGAAAGGGCGGCCCAGGCTTCAGGACCCTGGATGGCCAGGAAGACGCGGTCGAGCGGCTCGACCCTGGCGTCGAAATCCGCGGCAAGTGCACGCAAATGCTTTTCGTCGGCGACGGCGTTGCCTGCGTTGGCGACTATCATGAACCTGCTATCGCCAAGTCTGGTGACGATGAGGTCGTCCAGGATGCCGCCTGCCTCGTTGAGGAAAAAGGACAGTTTGGACTGTGAGATTTGGAGTGCGCCTGCATCCAAGGGGCAAGCGCGGTTGAGCAGCGCAACCGCCTCCGGCCCGCTGACTTCGAACAGCTTCATATGCGAGATGTCGAACAGGCCGGCCTGTTCGCGGGTGTGAAGATGTTCCTTCATGACGCCCGCCGGATAGGTCAGCGGCATCGACCAGCCGGCAAAAGCACCGAAGCGCGCACCGGCGGTTACATGGATGTCTTCGAGGGGGAGGTGTCTTGTATCGTCGCCCGTCATGTCGTCTCCAGAGTCGCACGCAATCGGTCGCGAATGGCGACCAGTCCGTGCCCCTCTGTCTGAAGCCTGAGAGACTCGCGCAGCCGGAGCTCTGTCAGCGGCGCTTACACCTTCGGCGCGGGGGCAAGCCCCGACTTTCCAGAGTGTCTTTCCCGTCTACGGTTCTTTTGCCTGAGAGATTTCGGGCGATTTCCCCTTCGGCGACAGCTCTCGCTGTTCTCTCCCGCAAACAGGTAGGACTCAGACCCTGAGTCCTCGACGCGCCATCCATAGCTCGCGCGCGGCGGCTTGTCACCTGTCAGCGACATCTAAAGCGCGTGCGTACCATTCTTCAAAACCGCGGCACGTTTTTGGGCGACATGCGTTGGCCGACAAGTCTTCGCTAACCACGCCGTTTGCCGGTTTTTCAAGACACTGCTGATATGTTGGCGTGTATGACGCTTGGGGCCGGCGCTTGGCGACGGCGGACGGGGACGACAAATGGGCGAATTGATCATGAGCGCGCCGGTGGCCGGGCTGACCTCGAAAAGCCGCATCGCCGCGGAGGACGTAGCGATGTTGCGCCATGAAGTGTTCGGCGACGGCGTCGTGACGCGCGGCGAGGCCGAGGCGCTGTTTGCGCTCGATGCAACGGCGAAGGACAAATGCCAGGAATGGCCGCCCTTCTTCGTCGAGGCGGTCACCGACTATATCGTCCACCAGGAAAAGCCGTCGGGCTATATCTCGCAAGACAATGCCGACTGGCTGATCCGCACGATCTCGCGCGATGGCATGGTCGACAGCCGGACCGAGCTCGAATTGCTGGTGCATGTGCTGGAACAGGCGAAATCGTCGCCGAGCCAACTTTGTGTGTATGCGCTGGAGCAGGTGGCGCATGCCGTCATTGACGGCAAGGGGCCGCTGATGCTCGGCGGCACGCTGGCTCCCGGCCTCATCGCACAGGCGGAGGTCGAGTTGCTGCGCCGGATCCTCCACGCCCATGGCGGCGACGGCAACATCGCCATCACGCGCGCCGAGGCCGAGGTGCTGTTCAAGATCAACGAGTGCACTGCCCAAGGGCACAATGATCCGTCCTGGAACGAGCTGTTCGTCAAGGCGATCGCCAATTTCATCATGTGCTCGGCCGGCTACGAAGCACCGACGCGCGATGTGGCGCTGCGCCGTGATGCCTTCCTCGAACATGCCGATCCGGAAATCGGCGGCTTCTTCAGCCGCATGATCTCCGGCGGCCTTGCCGGCATCATGGAAGCCTATCGGTCGCCAGGCGACATCGAGGCCGAGTGGGAAGCCAAGAACAGGGCGGCCGAGGCTCTGGCCCGCCGCGCCGAGACGGTCGATGCCGGCGAAGCCGGCTGGCTGATCGAACATATCGGCGTCGACAGGCCTCTTTATGAGAACGAACGCGCGCTGTTGACCCTGATCAAGCACGCCTCACCGGAAATCCATCCGGCGCTGAGGCCGCTGCTCGACAAGGTCGCCTGAGCGGTAGGGGTTGCCTGAGCGGTAGGGGGTTGCCTCGGTCAAAGCTGGGGTTGCCCGATTAGATCTGGTCGACGTCGATGTATATCCTTGCCAAGCCTTCCCTGACGGTCGACATGGCATCGGCGACACTGATGGCGATGTGGTCGTGCATGAGCCTTGCGGCGCTGTTGGCATCGCGGGCTACCATGGCCCGGGCGATTTCGCTATGTTCGGTGTAGGTTGTCGACAATCGCCGGTGCTTCTCCACTTCGATCTTGCGAACGAAATGGATGCGCGTGTTGATGCCTTCGAGCATGCGCGCCAGTTCGGGATTGCCTGACAGCCTGGCGATGCGGATGTGAAATTCCTCGTCCCTGGCGGTCAGTTCGGCGCTGGAAAACGAGTCGGCGCGCGCCATGGTGAGCGCCCACCAGTCGACGAGCGTGGCAAGCTCCTCATCTGTCGCGCGCTGGACCGCCAGCCTGACGGAGCGCTCCTCGAGCACCGCTCGCACGTCGGAAAGATTGACGATCTCGTCGACATCGAAGCCCCGGCAAAAGAAGCCGCGATTGGTCTGGAAGGTGATGAGTTCCTCCGTGACCAGCCGCTGGAGAGCTTCCCGGATCGGGCTGCGGCTGACATTCAGCCTCGCGGCAAGCGCCACTTCGTTGATGCGTTCGTTCGGCTTGAAGCGATAGTCCATCGCCATGCGACGGATCTCTTCATAGACACGCGGGCCGGTCTTGATCGGCTTGGATGCCAACGCCGCATTGTTGTCCTGGTTGGTTTGTCTGGTGGGTCGAAGCATGGCGTCGTCAAGCCTTTGCGGCGCTTGGTTCGGCGAACCGCGCCTGTGTGGGAAGGATGCCGTCGAGGGCGATCGGCGCTGCCCGGCCGGCGATCAGATCGGCGACGATACGGGCCGATCCATGCGCCATGGTCCAGCCGATATGGCCGTGCCCGGTGTTCAGCCACAGGTTTCGGATGTCGCGCAGGCCGAGGATCGGCAGGTTGTCGGGCGTCATGGGCCTCAGGCAGGCCCGCATCTCGGCGCGATCATAGGCGATGCCGCGCGGGAACAGGTCCTGCGTGACGCGCTTCATGAAGGCGAAATCCGAAGGCTTGTGGCTGCGATCATAGCCCGCGAATTCCGCGGTGGCGGTCACGCGGATGCGATCGCCCATCGGCGTGATGGCGACGAGATTGTGCTCATCGATGACAGGGAGTTTTGGAGCCAGCGCCTGATCGACGATGGGAATGGTCATGGAATATCCCTTGACCGGATAGATCGGCAGACCAAGGCCGATCTTGCGGGCGAGGACGGGGCTCTCGGCGCCGAGACACAGAACGTAGGTGTCGGCCAGAAACTCTCCCTTGTCGGTGACGATCTTGGTGATCGTTTCCTTTCTGCGTTCGATCCCCACGATCCTGGTCCCTGTCAGGATCTTGCCGCCCCTATTTTCGACGATGGCCGCCAGCGCGCGCGTGAACTTGGCGGCGTCGCCGGTTTCGTCGGTCGGACACAATACGCCGCCGGCAATGTTGTCGCGCGACAAAGCCAGCGCCGGCTCGCGGTCAACGATTTCCTGCGCGTCGACGATACGGATCTCCTGGCCGTCGGCCTCCAGCAGGCGCATGTTGGCGATGCCCTTGTCGAGCGCCTGGCGGTTGCGGTGGAAGTAAAGAATGCCGGCCGATGTCCTGTCGTACTGGATCGCTTCCTCCCTGACGACCGCCTGCAGGACCGATTGGGAATGGACCGCAAGCCGATGTTTGAGAAGGGTGTTGCGACGCGCTTTGGCGGCCGTGCATTGCATGAGGAAGCGCAGCGACCAGCTGTAGAGATGCGGGTCGGCGGAGAGCTTGAAACGAAGCGCCTGGTCTTTCTGGAACAGCGACTTCAGCAGGATTTTTGGCGCGGCCGGCGATGACCAGACGAAGGAATGGCCGGGCGCGATCATGCCGGCATTTGCCCAGCTTGCCCCTTCGGCCACCTGTGATGCCTGCTCGAGAACGGTGACCGTGTGGCCGTCCTTCTGCAACTGATAGGCAGTGGTGATCCCGACAACGCCACCGCCCAAGATCAATATGCGCATCGCTGACCCGAATGGTTGTCGTTTCTATTGTCGACAATTCAACAGGAAGACGCTGGCCATTGTCAACGGCGCGTGGGTCGACGATCGATTCACCGTTCAGACAGGGCGAAATCCGGCATTTCCCGGTTCCCAAAATTGGAACGGAGCTCTTGACACGTTTGGCAAAGTTGTCGCTTCTATTGTCGACAATTCTGATTGGCATCAGGAAGGGGACTGCGCCATGGACGCCCCGCTTAGCCGCGCCGACGATGCGCTTGTCGTCGACAAGGAACACATTCCCTTCAAGACCGACGACGGCATCGGCACCCGCGCCAATCTCGGCCTGCTCGTCCTTCGAACCGACCAGACCATCGAGGATGAATTCCGCTATGCGCTGCC
>NZ_RZQI01000012.1:0-21236 GCF_003998335.1 Mesorhizobium sp. M7A.F.Ca.CA.002.05.1.1
GGCCGAGACATTGCGCGCGCTGAACCAACGTCTGACGCAGAAGCCCTCCGATGAGTTCCTGCACCGTTCCCAGGAGACCATGAGGAAATGGCGCGAGATGATGCGGCAGTCGGAAGACATGCAGGCGCAACCCTTGAAGCCACAGGCGATTGCCCGGGCGTTCGGACAACGG
The DNA here is from genome assembly GCF_003998335.1 of Mesorhizobium sp. M7A.F.Ca.CA.002.05.1.1. NCBI lineage: Bacteria > Pseudomonadati > Pseudomonadota > Alphaproteobacteria > Hyphomicrobiales > Phyllobacteriaceae > Mesorhizobium > Mesorhizobium sp. M7A.F.Ca.CA.002.05.1.1. The sequence continues at coordinate 173 of NZ_RZQI01000012.1, forward strand.
TTGGCCGACGACACGGTGCTGGCCACGGATTCCGGTCAGAACACGGAACTGGCCGCCCGCCATGTCGATCTTCGCAGCGGCCAGGCATTTGGGGTGTCCGGATCGCTGGCATCGATGGCTTGCGGTCTCGCCTACGCCATCGCTGCCGGCATCGCGTTTCCCGGTCGACCGATTGCCGCCATCGTCGGCGATGGCGGCTTTGCCATGCAGCTCGGCGAATTCTCGACGGCGGTGCGCTACAAGATCCCGCTGAAGGTTCTGGTGATCAAGAACAACATGCTCAATCAGATCGCCTGGGAGCAGATGATGTTTCTGGGGAATCCGCAATTCGGTTGCGAATTGCAGCCGATCGATTTTGCCATGGCGGCGGAAGCAATGGGCGCAAAGGGTTTTCGCATCGAGCGGGCCGATCAGATCGAGACGGTTCTCGACCAGGCTTTCGCCACGGAAGGCCCTGTCGTGATCGAAGCGCTGGTAGATGCGTATGAGCCGCTGATGCCGCCCAAAATGCCGGCAGATTACGCCAAGAACTTCCGCCAGGCCCTGCCGCGGACACCGGGACACGAACGCATAGAAGAAAACATCGCCCGGGAGCCGGCGAAATCGATGATGGACGCCTAGAGGCACGGAGGTGAGAACAGCGCCTCAGTGGCTCCAATCTGGATCTTTCCAGATGAACCGGAGCTCCGGTGCTCTTCCGGCTGACGGATGCGGATCATGAGCTTCGACGCGCTCTTTTCGACCTCGATCTGCTATGGCAACGGCGCCCCGCAAGCCGGTTGGACACTGGCGCTTCCCATCACATTGCCGCTCCTGGCAGTCGTGTCGCTCTATACAGCGGGCGCCAGCCGACTGTGGCGACGGAGCGGACGCGGACGCCGCTTGCGATCACGGCAGGCCTTCCAGTTTGCTGCCGGCTGGGCCGTCCTGGCGTTCGCCCTTGTAAGCCCGATCCATGCGTTGGGCGAACATGTGTTTGCGGCGCACATGATCGAGCATGAATTGCTGATGGCGGTCGCAGCGCCTCTGCTGGTTGCCTCCCGCCCGACAGCGGCGATGATGTGGGCACTGCCGGTACAGCTGCGCCAGATATTCGGAGCGGCCGGACATGCAAATACGCTTCGGGCGATCTGGGCGTTCATCAGCCGCCCTGTGGTCGCGACCGTCCTGCACGGAGCCGCGATATGGATCTGGCATGTCCCGGCGCTGTTCGAGGCTGCCCTCCAGCAGGGTTTCCTGCACTATGCCCAGCATGCGAGCTTCCTCGGTACCGGGCTATTGTTCTGGTGGGTGCTGCTGCCTCGCCCTGGCCGCGAGCACGCTTGCGGCAATGCGGTGATGCATCTCTTCTTCACCTCGCTCCACACCGGGCTGCTCGGGGTTTTGCTCGTCGTCTCGCCAAAGCTGTGGTATCCGGCTAATGCCGTCGGCTCGGATCTGTGGGGGCTCAGCCCGCTCGAGGACCAGCAACTTGCAGGCTTGATCATGTGGATTCCCGCTGGCCTGATCTATGGCGGAGCCGCACTGCTCTTGGTTGCTTTCTGGATTCAAACGAGCAGTCGGCGGCATCAGGCTCCCCAGGAGTTGCGCATCGTCTAACCCGCACCGCTTCACGTCGGTTTTCACCGGGCGGTGTTGCCAAGCATCCTTTTTCAGCCAGCTGCGTTATGGCCTTGGCAACGATGGTGGATCCTTCATGGCGAGGTGCATGAGTCCGTTGGCCCGCTCTCGCAGGCGGACATGACCGCAAATGTCGCTTGCCTTTACATGTCCAACGCAAATCCTGACTGGCATTGTTGCGGGAAAGGCTGCGCAACCGCGTTTGAGGTGGGTCAGCGCAGCGTCGATGTTGGTATTGGCAGGATGCGGCGATCGGCAATCGGCCCTCCATGCACACGGTGCGAACGCCCGGAGAATCCTTGATCTGATCTGGTCTTTCAGCGCAGTCGCGGCGGCCACGTGGCTGCTTGTCATGCTGGTCTTGGCGGCAGCGCTTTTGCGTCGCCGCCTCTCCGAGACAACGCGCTCGCCGCTTGAGATCGATTCACATCAGGAGCGCCGATTTACCCGCGCTGTCGGCAGCGCCGTTGCGTTGACCGTTCTGGTGCTCGTCATGATGACGATAGCGAGTTTTTTCGCCGGCAAATCCATTGCTTCGCTGAGCGGAACGGAAACGCTTGCCGTGCGGATCACGGGGCACCAATGGTGGTGGGAGGTCCGGTATGCCGGTAATGATCCCTCGCAATCGATCGTCACGGCAAATGAAATCCATGTCCCGGTTGGCGAACCGGTCAAGGTCGAACTCGATTCGCTCGATGTTATTCATAGCTTCTGGGTGCCGAACCTTGCCGGTAAGCGCGATCTCATTCCGGGCCGGCCAAGCCAGCTTACCCTCATCGCCGATAAGCCCGGCATCTATCGTGGCCAGTGTGCCGAATTCTGCGGCTATCAGCACGCCCATATGGCCATCACCGTCATCGCGGAAAGCCGCGAAGCGTTCGACGCATGGCAATCCAGGCAAAACGCCGTCGCATCCGCGCCTGGCGGCGAGGAAGAACGCCGCGGCCAACAGGCATTTCTTTCCACCGGCTGTGCGCTCTGCCATACGATAAGAGGCACGCCTGCCAGCGGAACGGTCGGTCCTGATCTTACGCATCTCGCCAGCCGACGTGCACTGGCCGCGGATACGCTGGCCATGACCCCTGGCGCGCTCGCCGCCTGGATTGCCGATCCACAGTCGATAAAGCCCGGCGCCAAGATGCCGCGCATTGCCCTTAGCGCCGACGATCTCAACGCGGTCGTCGCCTATCTCGGAAGCCTCGAATGAGCGGCATTGGGGGAAAGCCGGCCGAGCATACCCAGGAGGGCCTGAAAGGCATCCGTGACACCGGCCTCGAAGAGGTGAGACTGCGCGCCTTTCTGGCGCATGCCTGGCGAACGCCGAAAGGCTTCTACGGCTGGCTGGTCACGGTCGATCACAAGCTGATCGGACGGCGCTATATCGTGACGGCTTTCCTGTTTCTCGCCCTTGCGGGTCTATCAGCGCTCGCCATGCGTTTCCAGCTTGCCCAGCCGGAGGCCGGCCACATCGGCCCCGATCTCTACAACCAGCTGTTCACCATGCATGGCACGACGATGATGTTTCTGTTCGCCGTACCGGTGATGGAAGCTTTCGCCATTTACCTGGTGCCGCTGATGATCGGCACTCGCAATGTCGCCTTTCCGCGGCTCAATGCATTCAGCTACTGGGTCTATCTTTCCGGCGGGCTGATGATCTGGATCGCCTTCGCCTTCGAAACCGGTGCGGATGCCGGCTGGTTTTCCTACGTACCGCTCGCCGGACCCGAATATGGCATCGGCAAGCGCCCCGATTTTTGGGCGCAGATGGTGACCTACACTGAAGTGTCCGCGCTCGCGGTAGCGGTCGAGATCATCGCGACAGTGTTCAAACAACGTGCTCCCGGCATGTCGCTTGACCGCATCCCGCTCTATGTCTGGTCCGTCCTCGTCACGGCTTTCGTCATCCTGTTCGCCATGCCGGCCGTGATGGTCTCGAGCACAATGCTGATCCTGGACCGCCTGGTCGGCACGAAATTCTTCGATCCCGCTGCAGGCGGCGATGCACTGCTGTGGCAGCATCTATTCTGGTTCTTCGGCCATCCCGAGGTCTACATCATCTTCGTTCCGGCGACCGGCTTCGTCTCCGCGATCCTGCCGACCTTCGTTCGCCGCCCGATCTTTGGCTATCTCGGGATCGTCCTGTCGTTGATCGCGATCGGTTTTCTTTCCTTCGGCCTGTGGGTGCACCACATGTTCGCTACCGGCCTGCCGCAGCTCGGCGAAAGCTTCTTTACCGCTTCCTCGATGATGATCGCCATTCCGAGCGGCATTCAGATCTTCTGCTGGATTGCGACGATCTGGGGCGGCCGGCCGATCTTCGCCACGCCCATGCTTTTCGTGCTCGGCTTCATCTTCACCTTTGTGATCGGCGGCCTGACCGGGGTCATGGTCGCCTCGGTGCCGCTCGACCTGCAGGTACACGACACCTATTTCGTGGTTGCCCATTTCCACTATGTGCTGGTCGGGGGCGCCGTCTTCCCCCTGCTAGGCGCCGTTTACTACTGGTTTCCCAAGATCACCGGACGCATGCTGTCTGAGAGGCTCGGCCGCTGGAATTTCTGGCTCGTCTTCCTCGGGTTCAATCTCACCTTCTTCCCCATGCATATTCTCGGTCTGCAAGGCATGCCGCGCCGCGTTTATACGTATCCGCCGGCGAGCGGCTGGGGCGAGATGAACCTCTTCATCAGCCTCTCTTCACTGGTGGTGTTCGCCGGCTTTGCGCTTTTCTTCCTGAACCTCCTGCTCAGCCTTCGCAACGGCAGCATTGCCGGAGACAATCCCTGGGGCGCGAGCACGCTCGAATGGGCGACGACGTCGCCGCCGCCCTCCTACGATTTTTCGCGGCTGCCCGTGGTAACTCACCGCGAACCGCTTTGGGCCGAGCCCGATACGCTTCCCGTGGTCGAGGGTCTGCGTGTCGACGCACGCGAGGTGCTCGCCGGCACGGTCGCCGATGCGGTGCCGCAACTAAGGGTGCCATCGGCTGACAACTCGATCTGGCCGCTTCTGTCGGCCATTGCGGTGGGCGGTGCATTTCTCGGTTCGATATACACGCCATGGGCGGTGGTCTGGGGAGCGATCCCGGTTTCGATCGGCTTCATCTGTTGGTTCTGGCCGAAGGGCGAACCGGAGGACGAGGAATGAGGCACCGTCCCGTCGCCGGCGTCAGCCACCTGCCCACATATGATTTCGGGTCGGCGAGCCCGATGTGGTGGGGAACCCTTGCCTTCATTGCTCTCGAGGCAACAGGTTTTGCCTTGGCGATAGGCACCTACTTCTATTTGGCCGTGCTGGCCCGGCATTGGCCCATCGGAGCGCCGGCGCCAGATTTGCTGCCGGGCACGGCAGTGTTGATCATTCTGGTTGCGAGCGTCGTGCCCAACCACCTGATCGAGTTTTGGGCGCGTCGCCAGGACCTCGCGAAAGTTCGCCTTGGCATGGTCGTCATGTCGGTCGTCGGGATTCTTCCGCTGATCGTTCGCATCTGGGAATTTCCGGCTCTGCGGATTTCCTGGGATCAGAACGCTTACGGATCGATCGTGTGGTTCCTACTTGGACTGCATACCACGCATCTTCTTACCGATGTCGGCGACACGATCGTCCTGGCGGTTCTCATGTTCACGCAAAAAGGCAAGGCGGGCCGCCGCTTCAGCGACGTCTCGGACAATGCGTTCTACTGGGACTTCGTCGTCGTCTCATGGGTCGTGCTCTATCTTGTTATCTATTGGGCTCCGAGGATGTGAGATGCAGGCGATCCGTACCGGCGTTTCCTGGGCAGGCCTGGTCAGCGGGCCAGTTGCATGGGCAATAGCCCTGCAGCTCGATTACTCCATTGCATCCTGGCAGTGCCATGCCGGCTTTCGTCCCACTGCCTTGTTCTCATTGATAGGCGCCGCTGTCGCCCTGGCAGGCACGCTGCTGTCGTGGCACGCCGTTCATGACCGCGGACATGGTACGATCCCGCCCCGGAAGGCGCGCACGCGCGCGTTCCTTGCCAGGACTTCGGTGGGCATCGGGGCGCTGTTCACGCTCATCTTGCTGGCGCAAGTGGTGGCAGGGCTGATCTTCAGCGGGTGCGAATTGTGACGACGCCAAAGACGCGGAGATTGGCCATCCACCGCCGGTACGCGCTTTGGCCTGCCACGGGCATTCCATTTCCAGCCGTCATTTCTCGGTCGGTCGTACTCGTCTTGTTATCGTTGGCGGTTTGTACCGAGCTGCGGGCGAGCGAAATCCAGAGGGGTGAATATCTCACGCGAGCGGCCGACTGCATCGGCTGCCACACGTCCAATCCGAGCCGCCCCTTCGCTGGAGGCTATCGCGTGCCGACGCCCTTCGGCGATGTATACTCGACCAACATCACACCAGATCTCGAAACGGGCATCGGACGCTATTCCGCGGACGAGTTCGTGCGAGCCGTCCAGAAAGGTATCAGGCGCGACGGAGCCGATCTCTACCCCGCCATGCCCTATGACAGCTTCGCCGCAATGAGCCGCGAGGACGTGCTTGCGATCCGGGCCTATCTCCTTGCGCAGCCGCCGATTTCCCAGCCGCGGCCGCGAAACATTCTGCCTTTTCCATTCAACCAGCGCTGGACGGTTGCGCTGTGGAAGCTCGCGAACCTCCAAAGCGGCAGTTTCACGCCTGACCGGAGCCGGACCGCCGCATGGAACAGGGGAGCCTACCTTGTCGAGGTGCTCGGCCACTGCGGTGCCTGCCACACGCCAAGGAATGCGACGTTCGGCATGGATGAAGACCACAAGCTTGCCGGCGGCACCGCCGGCATCTGGCACGCCTTCAACATCACCAGCGACAAGATCGCAGGCGTCGGCGGCTGGAGCAACGAAGAGCTGTCTCGATTCCTCAAAACCGGCGCCGTGCCCGGGAAGGCCTACGCGGGCGGGCCGATGGCGGAAACGGTCATGAACAGCCTGCAGCATCTTTCCGACGACGACATCCAGGCTATTGTCGCCTATCTCAGGGACGTGCCCGCCCAACCGGGAGACGAGAAGCAGCCGCGTTTCTCATGGGGTAACGCGGCCGCGGCCGCGGCCGACGACATTGCTGGAACCGAAGGGATGACGCAAGGCAGCGGAACCGCAACCGGCGATGATCTCTATCGATCGCTCTGTTCGACGTGCCATGGGGCGAACGGAGGCGGATCATCAGACGGATCCTATCCGTCCTTGACCCGTAACAGCACCCCCGGCGCGGCCACGCCCGAGGATGTCGTCATGACCATCCTTGAAGGCGTCAAAGCTGGTGACGTGGCCGGGCGTCAATCGATGGCGGCCTTCGGCGGCTGGCTGGATGATGGCCAGGTGGCAGCTCTTGCAAATTACGTCACCGTGCGGTTCGGAAATCCCGACCTCAGCGTCACCGCGGCCGATGTACGCCAGATGCGGGCAGGAACGACAACCAGCCAGACGATCATGATTCTGGCGGCTCAATCACTTGTAGCGGGCGCCGCCGTGTTGATGCTTGGCCTGCTGCTTTTGCTGGCAAGACGCCTGCGCCGTGGGGCGACTTCAGCGCGCCTCATGTTCGCGCGTAGAGATAGGCGGTAATGTCGCGCGCCTCTTGAGGCGACAGATTTGTATTGGGCATGGCCGTCTTCGGGTCAACGTACCGCGCCCTGCTGATCCAGCGCATCATCGCATCCGGGGTGGCTCGCGACGGCCCGGTATATCCCTCTTTCGACGACGCCTTGCAGGGACGGACCGACGGTGCCACGGGCGCCGGGCACTCCCGGGATTTCGTGACATCCGCCACAGCCGTTGCGGATCATTGCCGGGACGGCCCGGTCAGGGTCGCCCCCGATGGCCTGTGCAATGGTGGTTTCCCGGAGATTGTCGCCGCGGACCAAGTTGATGGCGCAAACTACCGGAACAATGGCGATTGCCGCGAATACGCCTGCCACCCAGGGCAGCGCGGATGGCATCAACTTGACGGGTTGTCGGCTCATCCGCGCCTGCTGCCGCAGTCGCAAGACGCGGCCCGGTGGCCGCTGCAAGCGCCCTCAAACGCCCGATCATCCCCGGATCTCGCTGGAAACAACTCAATCATCGGCGATGAAAATCATACCAGCGGGCCGAACACGAATGTAGCCAGCAGAACAAGGAAAATCACAGCGGTAACTGCGATCGCCCACATGACGATCCTTCTTGTCCCCCGTTGCTCTTGCTTGCGAGAGATATCTTCTGACACAGTACGAAATCCTTGCTGCAAAATTCAACTGACGATAAGGCTCGGCATCTGCATGAGCCGGACCTGCCGGACTGTTGGGCCGCGTCTTGGAATTGGCCGCGGCCCGGGGCTCACGCGCTTACCAGCCCTGTCGACCGTACCAGTCATCGATATCGCGCCGCACACGGTCCTTTTCGAGGCCGTAACGCTCCTGGATCTTGCCTTCGAGTTGATCGCGCTTGCCGGCGATGCGGTCAAGGTCGTCATCCGTGAGTTTACCCCACTGCTCCTTGACCTTGCCTTTCACCTGTTTCCAGTTTCCTTCCACGCGGTTCCAGTCCATGACACCGTTCTCCTTCGGTTTGAAAACGTCTAACCTCGGAGAGCAAACGCAAATCAACGACGGATGTTCCTGGAACTCGACGCTCGTCTTGCTCTCACAGGCCGCGATCCATTCCTTTACGCTCAGCCTGCGTCATCAATTGAGGTCGTCCTGCTCGAAGGCGACGCCACGACCTTCGACCCAAGACGCCTCCACACCTTCCGCAACAGTTCCGCCACCAAGCAGGCGCAAGCGCTTTTCATCCTGTCGCCGCCGTCCGTCTAGAGGCACAGTCATCTTAAGCCAGCGTAGTCTGTCTCTGAGGGTCAGTGCTTCCTGCACAAATCAATATGTTAGGGGCTGGACTGGAGTGGCGGCCTCATTTTGTAAAAATCCGGGAGTTGGCAGCTTTGCCAGCTAAGCAGCGACGCCACCTAAATAGGCGCTGATGACCGCTTCGTTGCTCGCAAGATCACTGCCTGGTCCCTCAAGCACAACGCGCCCAGCCTTGAGCACATAGCCATAGTCGGCGAATTTCAAGGCGACTTTGCTATTCTGCTCCACAAGCAGGATGGTCACGCCTTCACGATTGAGGCGCTGCACGATGTTCATGACTTCCTTGATCAGTTGCGGCGCCAGACCCATGGAAGGCTCGTCGAGCAACAGCACCTTGGGCGCGGCCATGAGGGCCCTGCCGATCGCCAGCATCTGTTGCTCGCCTCCCGAGAGGTTCCTTGCATCGCCATTCTGTCTGCGCGCCAGGATGGGGAAGAGCTCGAAAACATGATCCAGCCGCCGGCGGCGCTCGGCGTCGTCGGCAAGCGTGAAAGAGCCCAGGTCAAGGTTCTCCTTGATCGTCATGTCGCCGAAAATACGCCTTCCCTCCGGAACGTGGACGAGCCCGCGATGCGGCAGGCGATGGGCAGGGACTTTGGTTATATCCTCGCCCAGGAAGCGGACACATCCGGAGGATGCGGCAACGAGGCCGGACAGCGTGCGCAGCGTGGTGCTCTTGCCCGCACCATTCGCGCCAAGCAGGGCGACGATCTGGCCGCGTTTGACCGAAAGGCTGACACCATGAAGGGCTTCGATGCCGTCATAGCGCGCGACGATGCGGTCCGCGGAAAGAACGATTTCGGCGTCCATCATTCCTCCGTACCGAGATAGGCTTCGATGACCCTGGGGTCTGTTCGCACGGCCTCCGGCCGTCCGTCGGCGATCTTCTGCCCATAGTCGAACACCACGATCTTCTCCGACACCTGCATGACCAGGCCCATATCATGCTCGATCAGCAGGACCGTGACGCCGGTTTCGTCGCGGATGCGGCGGATCAGGTGCACAAGGTCCAGCTTCTCGCGCTCGTTCAGGCCGGCGGCAGGCTCGTCCAGCAGGATGAGTTCGGGTGCCGACGCCAGGGCTCTTGCGAGTTCGAGCCGCCGTTGATCGCCATAAGAGAGACCGCCGGCGCGGCGATGCGCATGCTGCTCGATACCGACAAAATCGAGCCAGCGCATGCCAGCCGCGCGGATCGTCTCCTCCTCGCGCCGCTGTGCCGGCAAGTGCAGGATCGCCGACATGATGCCGTGGCGGCTGCGGCAATGCTGGCCGGACATGGCGTTTTCCAGAACGGTCATTTCCTTGAACAGCCGGATGTTCTGGAATGTGCGGGCGAGGCCGAGCGCGGTGATGCGATGCGGCGGCAAGCCGGTGATTGGCCGGCCGCCCAGACTGATCGAGCCGCCCTTCGGCTTGTAGAAGCCGGTCAGGCAATTGAAGAGTGATGTCTTGCCGGCCCCGTTCGGCCCGATAAGACTGTTGATGGCGCCTTTCTCAACTGAGAACGAAATGTCGTGAAGGACTTTCAGTCCTCCGAAACTGAGGCGCAGATCGCGGACTTCCAGCAGCGCCATGGTCAAACTCGCTTGTCCGGCCACAGCCCGTTCGGCCTGAAGAGCATGATTGCCAGCAGCGCAATCGCGGTCACCAGGGGACGATAGGTGCCTGCTCCGCGCAGCACTTCGGGAAGCAGGGCCACCAGAACAGCACCAAGGACGACGCCGGGAATGCGGCCCATGCCGCCCAGGACGACGCCGAGAAGGATGAGCAGCGACTGGTTGAAGGTGAAACTCTCCGGCGAGATGGCCGTCATCTTGGCCGCGTAGAGGCATCCGGCCACCGAAGCGATCACCGCGCCCATCATATAGGCTTGCAGCTTGGCCGTGACACGGTTGATGCCGATGCCAGCGGCGGCGTCCTCATCGTAGCGAACGTAGAACCAGGCTCGTCCCATTCGCGATCGCTCGACGCTCAGACAGACGAAGGCGGTGAGCAGCGCAAGCACCAGGAACGCATAGTAGAAGTGCTGCACCTGCATCAACCTGAAGCCGAATATCTCCGGGCGCTCGATGCCGATGAGTCCGCTCGCGCCACCGGTGATGTCGAGGTTGCGGGCGATGATGCGCACGATTTCGCCGAAGCCCAGCGTCACGATCGCCAGATAGTCGCTGCGCAATCTCAATGTCGGAGCCCCGATGATGATGCCAGCCACGCAGGCTGCCGCCATGGCGACCGGGATGGTGAGCCAGAAATTGAACCCGAATTCGGCGGTCAGGATGCCTGACGTGTACGCGCCGACTGCGAAGAAGGCGGCGTAGCCGAGGTCGAGCAGGCCGGCATAGCCAACGACAATGTTGAGGCCGAGGCACAAAACGACATAGAGCAGCGCCGTGGTCGCCACCTCGGTCACATAGCCGTTGGCGAATTGCGGCAACACCAGCGCGACGGCGAGTGCCGCCAGGCCGGGCAGCACGACGGACCAGCGCATCAATTGCGGTTGCACGGCTGCCGGCATGGTTCTCACTTCGTCGATCATCACACCCGCTCCACGACAGAGCGTCCAAGAAGGCCGGTCGGCTTGAACACAAGGAACAGGATCAGGGTCCCGAAAACGAAGACGTCACGCCACTCCGATCCGACGAAGGGCAAGGACGAACCGAAAGCCTCGAGCAGGCCGAGCAGCAAGCCGCCGAGCATGGCGCCCGGCACGCTGCCGATCCCGCCTATGACAGCGGCGGTGAAGGCCTTGAGCCCCATGATGAAGCCCATGAAAAAATGGACACTGCCATAATAGGCGCCGGCCATGACCCCACCGCCGGCAGCGAGCGCCGAGCCCATGAAAAACGTCAAGGCGATCACCCGGTCGACATCGATGCCCATCAGGCGGCTCGCCCCCATGTCGATGGACACGGCGCGCATCGCCTTGCCGTACATGGTGCGGGAGACAAAGGCCTGCATGCCTGCCATAAGAGCAATGGAGGCGGCCACCAGAACCATCTGCGTGTAGGTGATATGAACGGTGGAAATGTCGACACCGGCAAAACCGAGGTCGGTGTTGAAGGCGTAATGCCGCCCGCCGGTCAGGGCGAGTGCCGTGCCGTTCAACACCATCGAGGCACCAAGCGCCGTGATGAGGATGGAGAGGCGCGGCGCATTGCGCATCGGCCGATAGGCGAAGCGTTCGATGATGACGCCGAGCAAGCCGACAGCCAGCATCGACACAAGCAGGGCGCAGACCACGCCCAGCCAGCCATTGCCGACCCATATGCCGACAAAGGAGAACACGATGAGGCCGACGAAGGCGCCGTTCATGTAGATGTCGCCATGGGCGAAATTCAGGAGCTTGATGACGCCGAAGACCATGCTGTAGCCAAGCGCGATCAGGGCATAGAACGAGCCGACGATAAGACCGTTCACCAGTTGCTGAATAAGCAGGTCGAGCGTCATTGATGCTCCAGGGCAGAATTGAAAAAGTCTTGTCTGGGCGCAGCGTCGGCGCACCAGACAATCGGCGGTGACGCCGAGGCCGCCACAAGGCCTGCCTCGGCATCAATCCGGTTGGCCTTTATTCGACAGCCACCCACTTGCCGCCCTTTGCAATCACCGGGCGGAAGTTCGAGGTCTGGAGCGTGTTCTTGTCGGTGAACTTGATTTCACCGGCGAGGCCCTTGAAATCGCTGGCCTTGAGCGCCTCGATGATCGCCTTCTGATCCGCCGACTTGGCCCGCGTGATCGCATCGACGATCAGGTCGCCCACATCGTGGGAGAGCGCCGCATAGGCGCCGGCGTCGCGGCCATAGGTTTCCTTGTACTTGGCCTTGAAGTCGGCGGCGCCGGACAAGAGGTCGACAGTCGGCGGAGACAACAGGTACACGCCCTCACCGGCCGACCCGGCGATCTCCAGATATTCCGGTGAATTGTTGCCGTCGCCCAGCACGATGCCGCCCTGGAACCCGGCCTGCCGGAGTTGCTTGGTGAGCAGAGCGCCACCGGCATGGTAGGCGGTCCAGAAGACAGCATCGGCGCCGCTCGACTTGATCTTGGTGACGACCGCCGAATAGTCCTGCTCGCCGGCCGTGGTGGTCTCCTTGGCGGCAATTTCGCCGCCAGCGCTCTTGAAAGCTTCGGCGGTCAACTTGGCTAGGTCGGATGAATAGGCATCGCCTTCGTCCACGAACGCGAACTTCTTGTAGCCATTCTTCTTGAAGAGTTCGACGGCTGTCGTCGCCTGCATGTCGCCGGTCGAATTGGCGAGGAAGGCATTGCCCTGATTGGCGGCGACCAGCTTGGTCGAGTTCGCTCCGATGATGACGAACGGAATGCCGGCGTCACCATAGATCTTCAATGTCGGCAAGACGGCGCCCGAGCAGTAGCCGCCGACGATGGCGGTCACGCCTTCCGAGACAAGCTTGCTGCCTGCGGTCACCGCCTGTTGCGGATCGCAGGCGTCGTCGGCGGTGGTGGTAGTGATCTTGTCGCCGTTGACGCCGCCCTTGGCGTTGACGGCATCGATCGCCATCTTCACGGCGTTCTCCATATCCTGCCCTTCACTGGCCAGTTGGCCAGTCATGGGGGCCACGATGCCGATCTTGATGTCGGCAGCCGCGGCCATCGTGGTCAGAGCCAGCCCGGCAAGGGCGGTGGCGCAAGTTAGCCTCTTGAAGGAAACAACCATCAATTCTCTCCATTTTCCCCTGTTGGTGCATCCAGGCGGCGTGCCCGAAATGCATTGTTTCGCCCTCGGTTAGCTGCGGAGCGGTTATGTTGAGCAAGATCGCCAGCCGGCCACACGATTGTCACCGGCAAGGACTGACCCGGCAGATCAGTGACTGCCGCTTGAAGCCCGGGCATAGGCTCCCTGATAACGGTTCTCCTGGATGCTCTGCATGATCTCGGCCTCGCGGGCTTCCTGCGACCGGACGGCCGCCAGCAAGGCCGCGGCACCGTCGATTGGAAATGCCACGACGCCATCCTCGTCGCCGACGACGATGTCGCCAGGACCGACGACCATGCCGCCTATGCAGACGGGAACATTTATGGCTCCCGGACCATCCTTGTAAGGTCCGAGATGGATGGCCGACCGCGCGAAACATGGGAACGGATTGCGGCCGATGGCACCGGCATCGCGAATGGCGCCGTCGATGACAATGCCTGCGGCGCCACGCGAAGCCGCGACACTTGTCATGATTTCGCCGACCAGCGCGCGCCCCTCATAGCCACCGCCGTCCACGACAATGACGTCGCCGGGCTGTAGCAGATCGAGCGCACGATGGATGAACTGGTTGTCGCCGGGGCGGGTCCTGACCGTCAGCGCCCTCCCCGCCATGACGCCGCTCACCCGATGAAACGGCCGTAACCCGACAGCCCCGGGGACACGAGCGAGATTGTCACTGATCAACGGCGTCGCAAGGGCGCGGAACGCGTCGATCAGTTCGCTTTCCTGAGATCCATCCGCCATCGCCTACACTCCTCGCCGTCGTCGCTTTATGAATATAGTATCCAATCACAATTAATTCAGTGGAGTCAACCGGCTTAAGATGGTTGGCAGAAAAAAGCCAAAAGCGGCTTAGAAACGGCAAACGGCTGCGGAACCGACCCAACAGATCCACTTATCCGGGGCTTGCAATGGCGTCGAAGTTCAAGATAGATTGGATAACATATCCATAAATGCGCAATTGTGAAAAAGGGATTGGGTTGTGAAGCACGCAGGAAAAGTCGTGATCGTCACCGGGGCGGCACGAGGCCTGGGCCTTGCCTGCGCCGAGCGCTTTCATGCCGATGGCGCCAAGGTGGTGCTTGTCGACATACAGGCCGATCGCGGGCGCGAGCATGCCGAACGTCTGGGCGAGCGTGCCGCCTGGCTATCGGCGGATCTCTCCGAATGCACGCAGGAAATGGCAGCCGATATTGTTGCCAAGGCCACGGAGCGATTCGGCGGCGTCGACGTCCTCATCAACAATGCCGGCATCATCCATCTGGACGATTTCGTCGACTTCCCCGAGGAGGCGTTCGACCTGGTTCAGCGGGTCAATCTCAAGGCGCCCTTCCTGCTCGGGCAGGCCGCGGCAAGAGCCATGATCGCACAGGGACGCGGCGGCTCGATCATCAACATGTCCTCGATCAACGCCATTCTGGCCATCCCCAATTCCGTCGCCTATGCCGTGTCCAAGGGCGGCATCAAGCAATTGACCGCGGTGATGGCCGTCGGACTGATCCCGTACAATATCCGCGTCAATGCCATCGGCCCCGGCACCATCCTGACCGACATGGTCAAGAGCTCGGTCATGGCCAGCGAAGCGCAGCGCCAGACCATCCTGTCGCGCACGCCGAGCGGCCGCTGTGGCGAGCCATCGGAGATTGCCAGCGTCGCTTCCTTCCTGGCCAGCGACGACGCTTCATACATTGTCGGCCAGACCATCTATCCGGACGGCGGTCGCCTGATCCTGAATTATACGGTGCCGGTGAAGGACTGACCGCCCATGGTTGTCGGTACGCCCCACATCAGCCTTGCGGGATCGGGCGCGCTGCTGCTCGATGGAACGCAGGGGGCTTTCAACGATGCCACCCAGGAACTGGTCTGGGCGGTAGCGAATGCCGCGCTGAGCCTCGAAGGGGTGCGCGAGGCCGTTCCCGGCATGAACAACCTGCTGGTGGTGTTTGACCCGCTCGCCACAGACGCCCACAGCGTCGGAGATCAACTGATGTCGCTCTGGTCCGCCACCGATGCCCACCCGGTGACCGGCACGCATCATACGATTCCCGTTCACTACGGCGGCGCGCGCGGCGAGGATCTCACCGGCTGGGCCGCGCATTGCGGCCTGTCTGTCGACGAGACCGTCAGGCGCCACGCGGCGGCCCGCTACACCGTCGCCGCCATCGGCGCCATGCCGGGTTTTCCCTATCTGTCCGGTCTCGACCCGCGGCTTGCCTGGGCAAGGCGCAGCACGCCTCGCCTCAAAGTTACCGAGGGCGCCGTCATCATTGGTGGCGCGCAGGCGGGTATCATGCCGATGACCGCGCCGTCCGGCTGGCACATCATCGGCCATACCGACGTGAAGCTCTTCAAGGCCGAAGCGGAATTGCCCGTGCTGCTCAGGCCCGGAGACAAGATTCGCTTCGCAATTGCAGGGATCGAGGCATGATCGAGATCCTCACCACCGGCCTGCCGAACACGGTCCAGGATCTCGGCCGGCCCGGTCATCTGGCGCTGGGGGTCAGCCATGGCGGCGCCATGGACAAGCAGGCACTGGCGATCGCCAATCTCATGCTGGGCAATGATCCTTCGGCCGCCGGGATCGAGGTCACGCTTCATCCGTTCCGGCTGCGCGCGCATATCGACACCGCCGTCGCCATCACCGGCGCTGATTGCGCCGTCAGCATCGGCGACCGGCCCTGCCCGCCCTGGTGGGCCATGACGATCCGCGCAGGCGAGACCCTTGTCCTCGAGGCGCCGCGCGCCGGTGCTCGTTCCTACATCGCCTTTGCCGGCGGGATCGATCTGCCGCCCGTCATGGGGTCGCGCGCGACGGATGTGAAAGGCGGTTTCGGCGGGTTCGCTGGACGCGGCCTGTCGCGCGGTGACCGGCTTGCGCTCAAACCTGCGCAATGCCGCCTTCCCGCGGGCGGCATCGGCGCAGCGCTGGAGGAGCGACGAGGCGCGGCGGACGCCTTGGCCTCGGCAATCGAATTGCGGGTTCTGCCGGCCGCCGAGTTCGACGCCTTCACGCCGGAGGCCCAGGCGGCTTTCACCGGCAGCGAATGGCGCATCACCGACGACGCCAACCGTATGGGATATCGCCTTGCTGGAGAGACGCTTTCGCTCCTCTCACCGCTCGAATTGCTCTCGCACGGCATCGTACCAGGCACAGTCCAGGTGCCGCCGTCCGGCCAACCGATCATCCAACTTGCCGATGCCAACACTTGCGGCGGCTATCCGAAGATCGCTACGGTGATCGAAGCCGACCTCTGGCGGCTGGCGCAAGCGCCGGTCGGCGCGCGCCTGCGTTTCTCAGCGGTCTCGATAAAAGCGTCGACGGAAGCGCTTCGCGCGAACCGGCAGCAAAGTCACGACTTTATCGCCGCCCGAAACCTTATGGCCGGCGAGCAGAGGACTCCATGAAAATTCGCCCCTTCACCATCGAGATTGCCCAGTCTGAAATCGACGATTTGAAGAAGCGCATCTCGACCTGGCGCGAGCCGGACCAGTTGCAGGCGATAGGCTGGGCGCAGGGAACGGAGCACGAGGAACTGCGCCGACTTATGCAGCACTGGCGCACCGGCTTCGACTGGCGCAAGCAGGAAGCCGCCTGGAACATCCATCCGCACTACCAGACGGATATCGGCGGCGAAACCATCCATTTCATCCATGCGCGCGCCGCTGTGGCGACCAACAGAACGGTCATACTCACCCATGGCTGGCCAGGCAGCGTCTTCGAATTTCACAGGCTGATCCCGCTTCTGACCGATCCGCTTTCGCATGGCGGAAGACTGGAGGACGCCTTCAACGTCGTGGCCCCGTCGATTCCCGGCTATGGCTTTTCGAGCCGGCCGACCAGGCCTGGCCTCAACCTGTTCACCGTCGCCGATCTTTGGGCCGAGTTGATGAGCCGTCTAGGCTATGAGCGATATCTCGCCCAGGGCGGGGATCTGGGCGCCAGCGTGTCGACCTGTCTGGCGCACGCGCATCCAGGCAGTCTCGCCGGCGTGCATCTGAACTTCGTCCCCGGCTCATACTCACCTCCTCACGATCCAGGCCCGGATGGCGACCTGAGCTTGGAAGAACGCGCCTTCCTGGAACGGAAAGCCGGATGGGCGGATCTTCATGGCGCCTATGCTCATATTCAAGCGACGCGCCCGCAAACGCTTGCCTACGGGCTGACGGATTCGCCGGTCGGACTGGCGGCCTGGATGATCGAGAAGTTCCGCGACTGGAGCGATTGCGATGGCGATCTGGCCAACGCCGCTTTTTCGCGCGACGACATGCTCGCCAACATCTCGCTCTACTGGTTCACCCGGACCGTCGCTTCGTCGATGCGGCTCTATTGGGAAACGCGCGCCCGTCCGCTTGCATTCGCGCCCGGCACGGCGATCAACGTCCCGCTTGCAGTGGCTTTGTTCCCCAAAGAGCTGCCGATGCCGCCAAGGAGTTGGGTCGAGCGCGTCTTCAAGGACATCCGCCAGTGGACAGCGATGCCGCGCGGTGGTCATTTCGCAGCCCTCGAGCAGCCCGCTTTGCTTGCACAGGATCTAAGAGCCTTTGCCGGTGGTCTGGATTTTTAAAGGCAGCGTTTGCGCGCAGCCAAGCCCGAAGGCCAGAAATGACCAACACCACGATCACCACCGATGCCCTGCATGAGCGCGTCGATGCAATTTTCCGCAAGGCCGGACTGAACCCCATTCAGGCCAGCGCCATTACAAGGGTCATCGTCGCGGCGGAACGCGATGCCTGCAAGTCGCATGGCATCTACCGGATCGAAGGCGCCCTGCGGACGATCAAGGCCGGAAAGGTGAGCCCACACGCGGTGCCCGAGTTGTTGCCTCAAGACGCTCCCGCCCTCGTCAAAGTGGATGCGAAGCATGGTTTCGCCAACCCAGCCTTCGAATTGGGTCTGCCGGTGCTGATCGAGCGGGCACGGTCGTGCGGCATTGCCGCACTCGCGATCAACGATGCGGTGCATTTTTCCGCCCTTTCGGTGGAGGTCGAAGCTTTGACACAGGCAGGCCTGACCGGCCTGGCCATGTGCCCGAGCTATGCCACCGTCGCTCCGACCGGTGGCAACGGACCATTGCTGGGCACCAATCCTTTTGCCTTTGGCTGGCCGCGAGAAGAGCAGCCTCCCTACGTTTTCGACTTCGCGACCTCGGTTGCCGCGCGCGGCGAGATCGAGCTCCACCGCCGGGCAGGCAAGAAGCTGCCGGAAGGCTGGGCCATGGATTCTGACGGCAGGCCAACGACGGACCCCGAAGCTGCCCTGGCGGGCGCCATGCTTCCCTTCGGCGGGCACAAGGGCTCGGCCATCGCGACGATGATCGAACTGCTCGCCGGGATCATGATCGGCGACCTGACCAGCCCCGAGGCGCTCGAGCTGCTTGGCACCACGACGCTTTATCCGTCGCACGGAGAGTTGGTCATCGCTTTCTCGCCGAAAGCCTTCGCCGCCGGCCGGCCCGGCAATCCGCTGGGCCGTGCTGAAGCGCTGTTCGAGGCGATCTTGGGCCAGGGTGCGCGCCTGCCCTCGCAAAGGCGGTTCCTAGCCCGCGAGACGTCGGAGCGCGACGGTATCGTCCTATCGCACCAGGAAATGGAACAACTCGATCGTTTTCTCGAACGGGGGCTCGACGCGGTCTGAATCGGTATCGCCAGGGC
This sequence comes from Mesorhizobium sp. M7A.F.Ca.CA.002.05.1.1, assembly GCF_003998335.1. Taxonomy (NCBI): domain Bacteria; kingdom Pseudomonadati; phylum Pseudomonadota; class Alphaproteobacteria; order Hyphomicrobiales; family Phyllobacteriaceae; genus Mesorhizobium; species Mesorhizobium sp. M7A.F.Ca.CA.002.05.1.1. The sequence continues at coordinate 19,003 of NZ_RZQI01000012.1, forward strand.
CAAGACCAATCACAGGAGGAGAAAAATGCGCTGGACGAAAACATTCACGGTCGTCGGCTGCCATGCCGAGGGCGAAGTCGGCAATGTGATCACCGGAGGCGTCAAGGACGTTCCGGGCAAGACCATGTTCGAAAAGAAGGAGTATCTCGAAGCGCATATGGACGACATTCGTGGGCTGCTCTTGTTCGAGCCGCGCGGTGCGCCCTACGTCAACGGCAACATCATCCTGCCGCCTTGCGATCCCTCGGCGGATCTCGGCTACGTCATAATTGAAAGCACGGAATACCCGCCCATGTCCGGCTCAAACACCATCTGCGTCGCCACAGTGGCGCTGGAGACGGGCATGGTGCCGATGAAGGAGCCTGAGACATTGCTGCGCATGGAAGCGCCGGCCGGCATGATCGAGGTGCGCTGTCTCTGCGAGAACGGCAAGGTGAAGCAGGTGGAGTTCACCAATGTACCGGCTTTTGCACTCCACCTCGACACGCATGTCGAGGTGGAAGGGCTCGGCACGATCACCGTCGACACCTCCTATGGCGGCATGACTTTCGCCCATGTCAATGCGCGCGCACTCGGCTTTTCCATAACACCCGACGAGGCCCACCAGATGTCGCTGATGGGCCAACGCATCAAGAAGGCGGTCAACGAACAGCTCAAGGTCGTGCATCCGGAGAACCCGAAGATCCGCGACGTGTCCAACGTGATTTTCGAAGGTCCGATCGAGCGCGTCGACGGGCGCGTGGAAAGCGTCAACGGCACGGTGTGCCTGCATGGCAGGCTCGACCGCTCACCGACAGGCACCGGCACCACCGGGCGGCTGGCGGTGATGTCGGCAAAGGGGCAGATCGTCAAGGGCGAGCTGTTCCGTAACAGATCGATCATCGGGACCCATTTCGATTCCCGCGTGATCGCCAATACGCGCCTCGGCGATCGCGACGCTGTCGTGGTCACCATCGCCGGACAAGCCTGGATCACCAGCATCGGCCAATATGGCCTCGACCCGACGGACCCTTATCCACGCGGGCATCGCCTCAGCGACGTCTGGTTCTGAAACGGACGCGGCCGTGCTCAGGCCGCGAACGCTCTGACCCTGACGCCGCTCGCCTCCAGCCGTCGCCGAACGCGCGCGGCGATGGCGACGGCTGCCGGCGTGTCGCTGTGGACGCAGATCGAATCGATCGGCGTCTGCAGCATCTGCCCGGAAAGCGTCTCGATGGCGCCTTGCTTGACCATCCGCACGACCCGTTCTGCCGCCTTCTCGGCGTCGTGGATGACAGCGCCTTCCAGCTTGCGCGAGACAAGAAAGCCTTCCTCCGTATAGGCGCGGTCGGCAAAGATTTCGGACCTGACCGTCAGGCCCGCGTCGCGCGCGATCCTGTCCTGGAAGCCGAGCGCAATGGCCAGGCAGATCAGGCCGGGATCGACGGCCTTGACCGCGCGCGTCACCGCTTCGGCGACGCCACGATCGGTCTGGGTAAGATTGCCTAGCGCGCCATGCGCCTTGACGTAGCGGATCGGGTGGCCGGCATAGGCGGAAAGCGCCTGCGCCGCGCCGATCTGGTAGGCGACCAGCCTTTCGATCTCATCCATGGAATGCGGAATGATGCGGCGTCCGAACCCCCACAGATCGGCGAAGCTCGGATGCGCGCCAACAGCAACGCCCTTGTCGCGCGCCATCGAGAACGTGGCCGCCATGATCTCGGGGTCGCCGGCGTGAAAGCCGCAGGCCACATTGGCGGAACTGACGATGTCGAGGATCGCCGCATCGTCGCCGAGCCTGTAGGCTCCAAAACCCTCGCCCATGTCGGAATTGATATCGACCTGCAATCCTTGGGCCGCCATGGCGCTTTCCTCAGTGGTTCGAACCATCGCCTTGCTTCACACCAGCCCGTAGAGCGGCGTGCCGTAGCCGACGACCGCTCCGTCCTCGATCAGCGCTGCACCCAGCACACCGTCTGCCGGCGCAACGATTGCCTTCAGGCATTGGCCGACCTGCAGGACGCCGACCGTCTCGCCCTTGCGAACCGTCTGGCCAGGTTCGGCGATCGGGCGACCGGTCGTCGGGTGATCGAGACGGAACACGCCGACGCCGGGCGCGCGCACGCCCTTGAAGGCCGTTTCGGCCTTCGGGGCTTCGGCCAGGGGTGTCGAGGCAACAACGGATTGCATGTGCAGGCGCAACGAAAAGCCGGCCTCCGACACTTCGATCTCGCCGATGCCGGCGGCTTCGATAT
>NZ_RZQI01001301.1:0-1151 GCF_003998335.1 Mesorhizobium sp. M7A.F.Ca.CA.002.05.1.1
GATCATCGGCGCCGCCGAAGGCAGCATCATCGCGACCGCCATCAGGAGCCACATGAAAACGAGCGCGCCGGCCTGCAAGCCGAGATCTGCGTCCAAGGGCACCGGTGAGAGGCACAGCACAAAGAACCGTTCCAGGAAATCGGGCAGCGGCAGTGGCGGCAGGCTGCGCAGGATCCTGTCGCCAGGGGCGCCGACGCCCGCAATCCCTGTTTCAGCCCCGCGGATTGCCATCGCCGCAAGAGACAGCCAGGCAAGCAGGATGCAAGCGCCGACAACGACGTTTACCGTGACGCGAGGATTGCGCGCGATGCCGGCCATGGCGCGGCCGGCGCGGTCGAGATGCCTGAAGTCGTCCTGCTGGCCGGTCATGACATCCGAATGGGCCGAATCGCCGCGTTGATCAAGCGGCATGATCTGACCTATATGCTCATCGAACGGCAGGTCGGGTGGACCCGCCTCGCATTGCAAGCCGGAAGCCGATCTTGGAGCATCAGCAAACTGCGCGGATACTGGTTGCCGGCACGGGGCCGGCAGGGCTGATCGCGGCGCTCGGTTTTGCCGCCGAAGGTTTCCCGGTGACACTGGTCGGGCCGGAGGCCACCGCTCCCGATGGCCGCACGACAGCCCTGATGAACCCTGCCTTGAAAGTGCTCGACCGGCTTGGCGTGCTCGAAGCCGTCAAATCCAAGGCGGCGCCCCTGAAAGTGATGCGCATCGTCGACGCCACCAGCCGGCTGATCCGCAGCCCGGTCGTCACCTTCCGCGCCAGCGAGATCGACGAGGACCAGTTCGGGCTGAACCTTCCCAACAGCGTCCTCAACCCGGCACTCGCCAGCGCCGTTGCCGCGCATGCCGGCATCGACCGGCTGATGTCGATAGTGGCGAACTGGCATCTCGATGCCGAGCACGCCCGTGCCGTCCTGGCCGACGGCAGCACGGTCGACGCATCGCTTGCGGTCGCCGCCGATGGGCGGTTGTCACCGGCGCGCCAGGCGGCCGGCATCTCGACCTCGGCCCGGTCCTACCCGCAGGCAGCTCTCGTCCTCAATTTCGGCCATAGCGGCGACCACGCTTTCACCTCGACGGAATTCCACACCGAGACCGGTCCGTTCACGCAGGTCCCGTTGCCCGGCAATCGCTCCAGCCCTGTC
>NZ_RZQI01001302.1:0-1150 GCF_003998335.1 Mesorhizobium sp. M7A.F.Ca.CA.002.05.1.1
CAGGCAGTGTGCCAGCGCCACCGCGATATGCGTGTCGATCAGCCCGAAGGCCGAATAGAGCTGGAAGAATGGCAGCGCGAACACCGCCGGCGGCGCCATGCGGTTGGTCAATAGCCAGAAGAAGAGGTGCTTGTCGCCGAGGAACCGGTAGCGCGAGAAAGCGTAGGCAGCCGGCAGCGCCACCGAAACCGAGATCACCATGTTCATGACGACATAGATGATCGAATTGATGTAGCCCTTGTACCAGGACGGGTCGGTGAAAATCACGATGTAGTTGGCCAGGGTCGGGCTCTTCGGCCACAGCGAAAAGGCGCCCAGGATCTCCTGATTGGTCTTGAAGCTCATATTGACCAGCCAGTAGATCGGCAGCATCAGAAAGATGATGTAGATCGTCGGCACCAACCACCAGAACCGGGATTCTTCGCCGCGCCGGCGCATCAGCCGCGCAAGCTGGTCCTGCGACAATGTGCTGGCGAGCCCGTCCGAAACGGCCGTCTCACGCACCCGGTCCTGCCTCGTCGTTCCTTCGTTGGCGCCGCTCATCTCAGCGCTCCGCATCGACATTGGTCATGACGGTGTAGAACACCCATGACAGCAAAAGGATGATCAGGAAGTAGATGATCGACATGGCCGCCGCCGGCCCGAGATCGAACTGGCCGATGGCAATCTTGACCAGGTCTATCGACAGGAACGTCGTCGAATTGCCTGGGCCTCCGCCCGTGACGACGAACGGCTCGGTGTAGATCATGAATGAGTCCATGAAGCGCAGCAGCACCGCGATCAGAAGCACGCGGTTCATCTTCGGCAGCTGGATGTAGCGGAACACTGCCCAGCGTGAGGCGCCGTCGATCTTGGCCGCCTGGTAGAAGGCATCGGGGATCGAGACCAGTCCGGCGTAGCAAAGCAGAACGACGAGGCTTGTCCAGTGCCAGACGTCCATCAGGATGACCGTCACCCAGGCGTCGGTCGGATCGTTGACGTAGTTGTAGTCGAAGCCGAGCGACGACAGCGTGTAGCCGAGCAGGCCAATGTCGATGCGGCCGAACACCTGCCAAATCGTGCCGACGACGTTCCACGGGATCAGCAGCGGCAGAGCCATCAGAACCAGGCAGACCGGCACGCCCCAGCCTTTCTTGGGCATGTTGAGAGC
>NZ_RZQI01001303.1:0-1149 GCF_003998335.1 Mesorhizobium sp. M7A.F.Ca.CA.002.05.1.1
CCTACGTGCCAGCCGCTGAGCTGTCGCATGGCGAACGCCGTCAACTCGAAATCGCCATTGCGTTGGCCCTTGGATCGAAGGCCTTTTTGTTCGACGAGCCGATGGCCGGCATGGGGCCAGACGGATCGAAAGCGTTGACGAAATTCCTCGACGGCCTGCGCCACGAAGCGCCGATCCTGCTCGTCGAACACGACATGGATGCCGTCTTCGCGCTTGCCGACCGTATCTCGGTCCTCGTCTATGGCCGCGTCATCGCCACCGGCACGGTGGACGAGATCCGCAACGATCCCGAAGTGCGCCGGGCCTATCTCGGAGAAACTGCGTGAGCCTGCTGGAACTCAACGGCGTCGAAACCTTCTACGGCGCATCGCAGGCGCTGTTCGGCGTCTCGCTCGACGTCAGGGCGGGTGAGGTCGTGGCGCTCATGGGCCGCAACGGCATGGGCAAGACGACGACGATCAATTCCATTCTCGGCCTCGCGAAACCGCGCTCAGGCTCGATCAGCTTTGGCGGCCGCCAAGTCGCCGGCATGCGCCCGCACCGCATCGCGCGCCTTGGCCTGGGTCTGGTGCCGGAGGGAAGGCGCTGCTTTCCCAATCTGACCGTACTGGAGAACCTGCTGGCCGCAGCACGCGGCAGCGCGTGGACATTGGAAAAAGTTGTCGAGCTGTTTCCGCGTCTCGGCGAACGCCGCGACCAATATGCCGGTACACTGTCGGGCGGCGAGCAGCAGATGGTAGCCATCGGCCGCGCGTTGATGACCAATCCGAGCCTGCTCATTCTGGACGAGGCGACCGAGGGTCTGGCACCTGTGATCCGCCAGGACATCTGGGCAGCAATCCGCAAGCTCAAGTCGAGCGGACAGTCGATCCTTATCGTCGACAAGACGCTTGCCGAGCTTCTACCTGTGGCCGACCGCTGCTTCGTTCTGGAAAAGGGCATGACCGTCTTCGAAGGCACGCCCGAGGCGCTGACGCCAGAAATTCAGGACCGCTATCTCGGCGTATGAAAAAGGGTGTCAAACGGCTTCCAAACTGACCCGGCGCGGTGCTGTTGCTGGCCAGCGATCTTCTGGCCCGAACGCTGCTGCTGCCGCAGGAGCTGCCGATCGGCATCATCACCAGCTCCGTCGGCGCGTTCTTCGTCGTC
>NZ_RZQI01001304.1:0-1146 GCF_003998335.1 Mesorhizobium sp. M7A.F.Ca.CA.002.05.1.1
CCAGTGGGCAAGGCCGGTCTGGCGCGTGAAGGCGGCCGGAACGGTCAGGATTTCGGCGCCGGCAAGCGCTTCGGCGCGGAACAGCTGCGGGAAGCGCAGGTCATAGCAGATGGCAAAGCCGATTTTTGCGAGCGCGGTGTCGGCGACGACGGCCTCGGTGCCCGGTTCGTAGGCAGCGGATTCACGCCAGCTCTCACCATTGTCGAGGTCGACATCGAACATGTGGATCTTGTCGTAGGTGGCGAGCGCAGCACCATCCGGGCCAAACAGCAGCGCCCGGTTGGCGAGCTTGCCGTCGGCCCGCAGGATGGCGGTCGAGCCGATATGCAGGAAGACGCCGAGTTCCCTGGCCAATCTGCGCGCGGTCGAAACGACGATGTCCTTGTCTTCGGACGTAAACGAGGCGGCGCGAGCTTCCTTGTCGCGGATCAGCGCGCCGGTCATTTCCGGCGTCTGGATATAGGTGGCACCTAGGCTGGCTGCTTCGCGCACCAGCCGTTCGAGATCCACGGCGTTGCGCTCGGGACTCTCGCCTGAACGCATCTGGATCGCAGCGGCTTTGAAAACACCCATCGTCATTCCCTCAATTCGTCGCGCCGTTGGCGAGCAGTTTGTCCAGCCGGCCTTCGGCCTCTAGCTCGTGGAGGTCGTCACAGCCGCCGACATGCGTATCGCCGATGAAAATCTGCGGAAAGGTCGTGCGGCCATGCGCCCGGGAGATCATCTCCTGGCGCAGTTCCGGCGAGAAGGAGGCATCGTGCTCGGTAAAGGCGACGCCCTTGCGCTCGAGCAGCCGCTTGGCTGCCGTGCAATAGCCGCACATCATGCGGGTGTAGATCGTGACATCGGCCATGACGAATTTCCGCTGTTCGTTGCCGACTTATATAGTCGCGGACTCGTCCGCCCGGAAGTCCCCCGGCAACACACGCGCAAAGGTCAGCACGTCGACGGCGGCCGCACCGCCCCTTTTCAGCGCCTTGGTGGCGGAACGCACCGTGGCGCCGGTGGTGTAGACATCGTCGATCAAAAGCACCCTGCGGCCGGCGATCTCGATTTCCGCCTCGGCGGGTACCCGAAAGGCAGCCCGCACATTTTCCTCGCGTTCCCCGCGCTCCAGCCCGACCTGCTGGCGGGTGAGTTTCTCGC
>NZ_RZQI01001305.1:0-1144 GCF_003998335.1 Mesorhizobium sp. M7A.F.Ca.CA.002.05.1.1
GTTCTTGCTCACGGGCCCCGCCAATCCAGCTTGCAGATTTCGGCCGAACGGCCGGCGAAATTCCAGTTGCGGCCGAAAGCCCGCATCTTGCTCTTGTCAGACCTTGCCACGACAATCTCGGGCGCGATCCAGTATTCCGAATTGCTGATCACCGTATCCTTGTCGCGATCCTTGCCGGGGATGGGTGTCACCGCCCCGTCGATAATCTTCGGTATCTGGAAGATACGCGTCTTGTCACGCGTCTCATAGGTGATCGGCACTTGTTCGACGCCGAGGAATTTGCCGACCAGGATGGAGAGCAGCGATGTGGTTCCGCCTGCCTTGCCCGTGAAGATCTTGGTCAGCGCCTTGACCGCGTAGACCGAGGCTCGGCTGTCGATGAACAGGCCGGCGGTCCAGTTGCCGCGGCTCATGTAGCCGGGGATTTCTATGATCAGCCCGAGATTGAGGCCGGACAGATCGACCTCACCGAAATGGCCTGCATCGATACGAAACCCCGCCCAGGTCTGGCAATAGCCTTCGGTCGGCGGATGATTGCCAAGCGATAGCACGCAGGGGCAAAAAACCGTGCAATTGCAGGAGAGTACGAGCTCTCCCTTCATCGCCCAGCTCTGGTCTGCCATCGATTTTCCCCCACTCATAGCGAGACTACTAGCAGCGCGGCTGCCCAGACAAGCAGTATCGCACCGGCCAGCCGGGTTGGAACCCTGCTGGCTGTTTGTTTTTCGATCAGGGTGAACAGCCCGATCAACGCCATCCAGAAAATGTTCATGACGCCAACGGCGAACATCACCAGCATCAAGGCCCAGCAGCAGCCGAGACACCACAGACCTTGCGCGACACCGAGCCGAAAGATGTTAAGGGGCCTTGCGCTCCAGTTCGAAAACAGGACCGAGAACGGGTTCTTGCATTTCTTCAGGCAAGCTTCCTTGAGGCCGCTGAACTGGTAGAGGCCGGCAATCACGAGAGCGAGCGCACCGGCAAGGCCGACGACCGGATCGAGCATCCCGGCTGACGAGGCGAATGCATGGACGGCCAAGGTCAGCGCCGCGAACATCATTGAAGCGGCGAGCCAGACGCTTAGGTAACCGGCGACCAGCACCAGCGGGTGAACGACCGGTTCGCCCTTGATGCGAGCCGTGTC
>NZ_RZQI01001306.1:0-1144 GCF_003998335.1 Mesorhizobium sp. M7A.F.Ca.CA.002.05.1.1
TCGGTTCGATCAGCGGCTGTGCCTCGGCGATGGTCGGGACGCTGTGGGTCAACCAGGGCTGGCCGGTGGCGCTCGCCATTCTGGCCGCTGTCGCCGTCGGCGGCTTTATCGGCGCACTCTACGCGCTGCTGTTCAACCGGCTGGGCATGCCGAGCTTCGTCTCGACGCTGGCCGGTCTGCTGGCGGTGCTTGGCCTGCAGCTCTACATTCTCGGCTCGACCGGCTCGATCAATCTGCCCTACGGCTCGAACCTGGTGAATTTCGGCCAGCTGCTGATGATGCCGAAATTTGTTTCGTTCGCCCTGGCGGCCGTGCCCGGCATCGTCATGCTGGTCACCGGCCTGCGCACCGTTACGCGCCGCCGCGCCGCCAATCTGTCGGCGCCGTCGACCGGCGGCCTGGTTATACGGGCGGTGGTGATCACGGTCATTCTCGAACTCATCGTCTTCTATCTCAACCAGGCGCGCGGCATTCCGTGGATGTTCGGCCTGTTCGTCGGCCTGGTCATATCGATGCATTACGCGCTGACGCGGACCAAATGGGGCCGCTCGATGTCGGCGGTCGGCGGTAACCGCGAGGCGGCAAGGCGCGCCGGCATCAATGTGCGGCTGATCTATTCGAGCGCCTTCGTGCTGTGCTCGATGCTGGCCGCTTTCGGCGGCGTGCTGTCGGCGGCCCGCCTGGCCTCGGCCAGCCAGCAGGCCGGCACCGGCGACGTCAACCTCAACGCCATCGCGGCAGCCGTCATCGGCGGCACCAGCCTGTTCGGCGGTCGCGGCAGTGCGTATTCGGCGCTGCTCGGCATCATCGTCATCCAGTCGATCGCCAGCGGCCTGACGCTGCTCGATCTGTCCTCGTCGCTTCGGTACATGATCACCGGCGCCGTGCTTGCCATCGCGGTCATCGTCGACTCGCTGGCACGCCGCTCGCGTGTCTCCCATGGCCGGGCCTGAACCCATCAACAGGAAGCAAGACATGAGCGAAGAACTGTCCGGAAAAGTTGCCGCCGTCACCGGCGCGGCATCAGGCATCGGCCTCGAATGCGCCAGGCATATGCTGGCGGCCGGCGCCACCGTGGTGCTGGTCGACCGCGCCGAGGCGACGCTGAACAAACTGTGCGCCGAACTCGGCCCCAAGGCGATCC
>NZ_RZQI01001307.1:0-1143 GCF_003998335.1 Mesorhizobium sp. M7A.F.Ca.CA.002.05.1.1
ATTCGCGATTCCTTCGGTTGTCGCCAGTCTCGCAAATGTCGGCGGGCGCCGCCCGAGCCGTCGGGCCAACACACCGCGGCAGACTGAGCTTGTTGACTAATCTGGCCAAAGCGCGATGCTGGCTACGGACCGAGCCGTAAGGGGGAAACATGACCCGTTTTTGGAAAGCGTTCGCCGTCGTCATCTTGTTCGCAGCGTCGACCACTTTTGCCGCCGCCGAGGAACGTTGGCAGACCTTGCCGGAGCCTGCGGCCATGCCCAAGCCCGATCAGAGCGGATATGCGCCGGTGAACGGCATCCAGATGTACTACGCCGTTTTCGGAGCGGGTGACCCCGTGCTGCTCATCCATGGCGGCCTCGGCCACGCCGACATCTGGGCCAGCCAGGTGGCCACGTTTTCCAAAACCCACAAGGTGATCGTCGCCGACAGCCGTGGTCACGGCCGCTCCACCCGCACCGAGCAGCCCTATGGCTATGACTTGATGGCGTCGGACTATCTGGCACTGCTCGATTACCTGAAGATCGACAAGACCGCGCTCGTCGGCTGGAGCGATGGCGGAATTATCGGTATCGACATCGCACTGCATCATCCGGAGCGGCTGACAAGGCTCTTTGCGCAAGCCGCCAACGTAACCACCGACGGCGTCGATCCGGGCGTGATGACCAACAAGACCTTTGCCGCCTACATCGACCGCTCCGGCCGCGACTACAAGAAGATGTCGAAAACACCGGACCAGTATGACGCCTTCGTGGCGCAGATAAGCCATATGTGGGAGACCGAGCCGGCGTGGACCAAGGAGCAGCTCGCTGAGATAACCACGCCGACGGCGATCGTTGCCGGCGACCATGATGAAGCGATCAAGCGCGAACACACCGAATATATCGCCTCCGCCATCCCGGGCGCGAAGCTGATTATCCTGCCCAACGCCAGTCATTTCGCCATGCTGCAAGCGCCGGATGAATATAACCAGGCTGTGCTGGACTTCATCGACGCCAAATAGCGGATTCTGTGCGGCGACAGGGGGATTGCGATTGCGGCGAATGCGGTTATCCTTCTGGCGAGGATCTTTCTGAACCGTCATTTCGGGGAGTTCGATGTATCGCCTGATGGTCGCAAGTGCCGGTTTTCTTGCCGCTCTGGCC
>NZ_RZQI01001308.1:0-1142 GCF_003998335.1 Mesorhizobium sp. M7A.F.Ca.CA.002.05.1.1
CCAACAAGACCATCTGCTTCGTCACCCACTCCATTCCGGAAGCCGTTTATCTGTCGACGCGCATCGTCGTCATGTCACCGCGGCCGGGCCGCGTCAGCGACATCATCGAATCGACACTGCCGAGAGAGCGGCCGCTCGACATCCGCGAGACGCCGGAGTTTCTGGCGATCGCAGCGCGCGTGCGCGACGGGCTGCGGGCAGGGCACAGCTATGATGATTGAGGGAGCAATCGACGGGCTCCCTCCTCTCCCCAACGGGGAGAGGGTGGCCGGAGCGAAGCGGAGGTCGGGTGAGGGGGCGGCCCACCGCGCCTTCGTCATCCCAGGGCACCGCGAGGCGGCGTGCGTAAAGGGAGCGGTCAACCACCCCTTCGTCATCCTAGGGCAGAGCAGGCGCGCAGCGGCCTGCGCAGACCCTAGGATCCATGCCGTGACGCCGGCCGAAAGGCGAAAACGGTTGAGAAAACAGGCCAAGCAGGGCGAGGCACAGGGAGCCTTGTTCCGCACCGTTGTGGAGCACAGAGGTAACGGCATGGATCCTAGGGTCTGCGCCGCGTCGCTTCGCTCCTTGCTTCGCCCTAGGATGACGAAGAATGGGTATGGCCGCTCTTTGCCGTTGGGCAAAGGGGAGCGCACCTAATGGACACCTTCCGCGACAAACTCATCCCCGTCACCTCGATCCTCGCTGGGGTGGTCGTGCTCTGGTATGTCTTCGCTGTCATCCTCAACGCGCCGTTCCAGCGCGATCTCGACCGTCGCGCCGGTGAGACCTCCACGTTCAGCGAACTCATCGGCAAGACGCTGTCGCAGCCGAAGCCGACATTGCCGGCGCCGCATCAGGTGGCGGTGAATTTCTTCGAGAACACCTTCCTGCGGCCTATCACCTCGAACCGCAGCCTGGTCTACAATGCCTGGGTGACGCTGTCGTCGACGCTGCTCGGCTTTGCCTTCGGCACCGCGCTCGGCATCATCATTGCGGTCGGCATTGTCCATGTGGCGACGCTCGACCGCAGCCTGATGCCGTGGATCATCGCCTCGCAGACCATTCCCATCCTGGCGGTGGCGCCGATGATCATCGTCGTGCTGGGGGCGATCGGCATCAGCGGCCTGATCCCGAAGGCGATGATCTCGACCTATCTGTCA
>NZ_RZQI01001309.1:0-1140 GCF_003998335.1 Mesorhizobium sp. M7A.F.Ca.CA.002.05.1.1
TTCCCACTACTTCGAACCGCAGAAGGGCCGCAAGCTCGCTGATGGGTCGGTGGTAACGCCTGCGAAGGCAATCGATTTTCTGTTCAATGCCCAGGCCAATCTGGACCGGGCTCCCGTCGAATCCATCATGGCCATCATCGACAGCTACGGCGTGCGCGACAAAATCGCAGCAGCATTTGGCCAGACCGTCCAGCAGGGCGAAAGCGAATTGCGGCAAGAGATTGCCGGGTTGAAAACGTTGCTCGCAACGGTCGGAAACCCCGCAAGTATCGACGACCGCATAAACCAGAAGCTTCAGGAACGCGCCGACCAGACATCGGCCGAAACTGAGTTGACCCGCTTGTCAGCCGACAAGCCGCTCTACTCGGAAATCCCTGAAGTCGACATGGTTGAAGCAATCCACAAGGCGCGAAGGAAGCTTGGCGATGCCGCCTCGAAAGAGGCCGTGTTCGGTCTGGCTTACGACATGGCCGTGAACGCCGATCCCGATCTTCGGGCCAAAGCAGCCGCTGGAAAGCCAGCCGCTTCGAATGGCGCCGCCAAGGTCGAAGGCGCTCGTCGAGCCGCCGCCGTCAACATCCCATCAACCGCATCAGGCAAGGGTCGGGCTCTCACCGAAGAGGAAGAGTTGGCCGCTGTCTATGATCGCAATCAAAAGGGTTAAACACCATGGCTGGTCCGTCGACCACCTTCACTGAAATGGTGTCCACCACGCTTCGCAACAGCGCGAACGAGGTGGCGGACAACGTTTCGAAGAACAACGCCTTCCTCAACCGGCTGAAGAAGAAGAACAAGATCCGCAACCTCGATGGCGGCACCGAAATTCAGGTGCAGCTCGAATACGCGGAAAACAACACCTATCAACGCTATGCCGGCCTCGACACGCTGAACACCAACGGCTCGGATGTCGTCACGTCCGCGAAATTCGACTGGGCGCAGGTCGCGCTGCATGTCGTTTCCAGCGGCAAGGAGCTTCGCCAGAACAGCGGCAAGTTCGCGATGATCAACCTCGTCAAGACCAAGAAGGGCAACGCGCTGAAGACCGCCGCGAATAACTTCTCGGTCGATCTGTACTCGGATGGTTCGCTGTCCAACCAGATCGGCGGCCTGGCCAACATTCTCCAGACCAATGGTCAGGGC
>NZ_RZQI01001310.1:0-1136 GCF_003998335.1 Mesorhizobium sp. M7A.F.Ca.CA.002.05.1.1
GCCCCGTCTCCTCGTCGACCGCCCAGTAGACATGGCCAAGCATCTTGCCGAGAGCCTCGCCGCCGGCAATCCCGGTCAGCTTTTCGGCGACCGGGTTCATGAAGGTGATACCGTTTGCGGCGTCGGTGCAGATGACGGCATCGCCGATCGATTGCAGCGTCACCCTCAACCGCTCCTTTTCGTCGGCAAGCATTGCCGCTGACACAGTAAGGCGCTCTTCGGCCTCCTTGCGGCGGGTGATGTCGGTCAGGCTGCCGATGGCCCTGATCAGCCGTCCATTCTCGTCGCGTTCGATGGCCTTGCCGCGGTCGAGTATCCACATCCAGTGGCCATCCTTGTGGCGCATCCTGAACTCGGCCTCAAAGAACGGTGTCTTGCCCTCGAGATGAGCGCGATCCGCTTCGGCGACAGTCTCGCGATCGTCGGGATGAATCATCGTCAGCCAGCGATCGGTGTCGCCATCGAGCTCGCCATCCGCATAGCCCAGCATCTTGACCCAGGTCGAGGAATAGGTCGTGCCCCCCTTGCGCATGTCGAGGTCCCAGACGCCTTGGCCGGCACCAGCCAGAGCAAAATTCCAACGCGTCTCCGCCTCGGCAATGCGCGCCTCGGCCTGCTTGCGCGCGTCGATGTTCTCGATTTGCGAAACGAGATAGAGCGGGCGGCCGCTGGTCTCATCGCGAATGACCGAACCGGCAAGATGAGCCCAGACGGGCGTTCCGTCCTTCCTGAGATAACGCTTCTCGAAGTGGAAGGAATTGACCGTGCCCGCCTTCAGATCGTCCATCGTCTCCCGCCCGATCAGCAGATCGTCGGGATGCGTGATCTGGAAGAAAGTCAGCGCCTCGATCTCTTCGCTTGTGTAGCCAAGCATGGCGGCGAAGGCCGGATTGGTTTGGCGGATGCGACCGTCGAGACCGACAACCACGATGCCGATCGCCGAATCCTCCATGGCGCGGCGGAAGCGCAGCTCGCTCTCGGCGATCTGCTGGCGATCCCTGCTGATCCTGCGGATAGACAGGGCGGCGAGGAACAGCGCGCCCGCCGCCACCGCCACCGCGATCTGCAGGCAGAGCCTCAACGCTTCGGTGCCGAAATCCAGGCTCGACAGCAGGATCGAGGTCGCCAGCACGCCC
>NZ_RZQI01000130.1:0-10128 GCF_003998335.1 Mesorhizobium sp. M7A.F.Ca.CA.002.05.1.1
TTCAGACTGCTGACAAACCCCGTCGATTTTCGGCGGGGTTTTTTGTTATGTGATTGAAGTGTCTTGGACTGTTTGTGTCAGGAGATTTTGACAAGAGGCATTGAGCCTCATGCGCGGGCCGGCTTGGGTTTCGGGCACAGGCAAAGGGCGATCTTTTTGATGTTCTGGGCGGCGGCGGCGATCAGGCACTGGCAGGCGACCTTGGTGAGACTTCGGAACCGCGCATAGCGGTGACCATGCAGTTGCTTGGCGTCGGCGAAGGAGCGCTCGACGGTCTCCTTGCGGCGGCGGTAGATAGCCTTGCCCCATGCGGTCAGCCGGTTGGCGTCGGTGCGCTCCTTCGCATCGGCCCAGGCATGGCGGATGATGGTGCGTTGGGCCTTGGCATTGCTGGTGCAGGAGGCAAGCAGCGGGCAGTCGCGGCAGATAGCCGGGTCACTCTTGTAGTGGCGGTAGCCATTGCGGTCGGTGGTGGCGTAGGCCAGCATCTGGCCCTGTAGGCAGCGATAGCCATCAGCCGCCGGCTCATGGGTGAAGGAGGACGGACCCATCATGCCGGGCTTGGGCGGTCTGGGGCGACGATAACCGGTGACACCGCGGATTGCCCGATCCTCCAGTCCTTTGGCGATGCCTGCCGTGGCATAGCCGGCGTCCAGCCCGACGGCGCCGACATCAAAGCCGAAGCGCTGCACCTGCCGATCGAGCCTCGACAGGTAGACGGTCGAATCGTGGACGATCGCCGTCGTGTGCGTGTCGGTGATGATGGCGTGCGCCGCATCCACCGTGCGATGGTCGAGATAGAAAAAGCCCTTCGGCTTGCCCTCGCGCACCATGTAGCCGCTGTCGGGGTCGGTGCGCGAGACCTTGGTCTCCTTAACCGCAGGCCGCCGCTCCTTCTGCTTCAGCGGCTTCTGGCCATGCAGCGCCCGTTCGGTGTCGATCGCACGATCGAGGTCGGCCCAATAGTCGGCCCGCGACTTGGCGATCATGGCAAGATCGTATTTGCCCTTGTTGGCGTTGGCCTTCAGATGGGTGGAGTCGGTGTACAGCACCGTGCCGTCGACCAAGCCCGCCCGGATCGCCTGCTCAACAATGCGGTCGAAGATCGCCTGCGACACGCTGGTGTCGTCGTAACGACGCCGCCGGTTCTGGCTCAACGTCGAGGCGTCGAACACCTTGTCCGTCAGCTTCAGTCGCAGGAACCAACGATAGGCGACATTGACCTCGATCTCGCGCACCAGCTGCCGCTCCGAGCGAACGCCAAACAGGTAGCCGATGAACAGCGCCTTGAACATCAAGGTCGGGTCGAGTGGCGGGCGGCCATTGTCGGGGCAATACAGCGGCGCGGTCAGATCGTGGACGAAGGTGAAATCGATCACACGGTCGATCTTGCGCAAAAGGTGATCGGCAGGAACCAACTGATCCAGCGTCACCATCTCGAGCGCGGTCTGTTCAGGGGCGGGTCGCTTCAACATGACCCAGTGAATCAAAAACCCCCAGCAAATGCCAGGGGTTTGTCAGCAGTCTGAAAGGCCGGGTAATCCCTGGCCTTTTGTTATAATTGTCAGAGACTTAGAACTTGATCTTAAGGCCACCTGAAATCGCCGTGACCAGATCGTTGCCGAAGTCGTAGCTGACATCCGTGCCGGCGACGTATCCGTTCTCACCAGCCAACGCTCCAGAATGGCCGCTGGTCAGCACCCCAACCGCGCCGGCCAGACGCACTTCGATGTTCGGCTTGGGCGTAAAGGCGACGCCGCCGCCCAGTGTCCAGGTATCGGTCTGCGAGCCATAGCCATGCGACGTGCCGCGATCCCAGGAAAGCTGGCCGGCAGCACTCCACTGATCGTTGAACTTGTGGCCAATGCCGCCGGTAACTGTCCAGCCGTCACGATACATCAGGTCCAGCGAGGTGATCTGGCCCGAATGGAGAGCATCACCAGTGACGCATGCCCCTGCGGGGGTACCTACGACGCAAATCGGAACGCTCTGCAGCAGGCTCCAATTGACCCACTTGAGCGAACCGAAGGCGAGCCAGCCTGGCGCAATGCCTGACTGCAATTTCAATTCGACTGTATCCGGCATGTATTGCGTTGAGCCGTAGATCGGAAGCACCACGCTGCCAACATGCGTCAAATCCAGCGTGCCCGAGATATTGTCGAGCTTGACCCGCGAATTGTAGACGAGGCTGGCGCGCAGTGCGATCTCGGGGATTTCATAGGCCAGGCCGGCGCGCCAGCCCCAGCCGGTCCCCTTGAGATCGACACGCCCGGTACCCTGGAAATCCGGCACCAGCGGCGATATCAGGTCCTGCTTGAAGCCATAGACTTCCTGGTAGTAGACGCCGCCGATGAAGCGAACCTGGCCTTTGCCGGCGTCCATCTTGTAGGAGCAGGTTGTGGCGTAGTTGTTGCTTTTGATGTCGGTTTCCATGTTGGACTGGGCACCGGCCCAAAGACCCGGATTTGTGTGCGCACCCCAAGGCTGGGAATAGTCGAACATACAGTCGACACCCTGGACGATCTGCGCCTTGACGCCGATCCGCGGCACCCAATAGCTCTCGCTGTCCTTCGCCGTGCTGCCCAGAGGCGTCAAATCGCCGTCGAGCGGGTTGGTGTCCACCGCATTCTTGAGCTTGCGTTGCGGCATCACATAGGTCGATTCGGCTTCGGTCGCGAACGGAGCCGGATCGAACAGCAAATCGATATCGTAACCGCCGCGCTCCAGGCCGCCGGCATGTGCCGGATTCATCGCCGTCCCGATCAAAGCCAGCGAAAAGCAGCCCGCCCCCAGCAGCGCCTTCAGTCGCAGAATAGTCATGAAATGTCCTCCCCGAATTCGAGTGCATCAAGCTAGAACCAATTCAGGTTAACGGTGCAACAACGAATTCGCGGGCGTACATGTACACATTGGCCAGGCGCATTTTCGAGGAAATGCAACCTAGTGCGGCAAAGCCGAAAAATGGTCTGTGAAGGCTGAGCGGCTCTCAAAAAACAGAGAGAACCATCCAAAAAGGCTCGAAAACAGGCCTTTTTGGGGCTCCAGGAGCCCCATTGTTACATTATGGCAACAATGGGGCTAAAACTTCCGTTTACGTCAATATTAACGCAACGGCATCCAGATTTTCGACGCGAAAAACCAGCACTTTAGAGAGGGCTAAAGTCTCGCGAATCTATCCTCAACCGGCGTCGCGAACCCTGGCCAACGCGACCGACAGCTTGTCCTGCGCATCGCGGTATTCAGCGAGCTTTTCACGCTCGGCATCGACGATCTCGGCCGGCGCGCTGGCGACGAACCTCTCGTTCGACAGCTTCTTGTGCAGCCGCGCGATCTCCTCGGTCACCTTGGCCAATTCCTTCTGCAGCCGTGCTGCCTCGGCGACAAGGTCGATCAGGCTGCCAAGCGGCAGGCAGATCGTCGCCTCGTTGAGCACGATCTGCGCCGAACCCTTGGGCGCGACATCGGCAAGCGAGATGTCGCCGACCCGCGCCAGCCGCTTGATCGCCGATTCTTCGCGGACAAGCCGTTCGCGTGTCACAGCGTTGGCGCCGACCACGACGAGCGGTGCAATGGCTGCCGGCGGCACGTTCATCTCCGAGCGCACCGAGCGGATGCCGGAGACGAGATCGACCAGCCAATTGATGTCGGCTGCAGCCTCGGCGTCTTCGAAGTCCGGCGACGGCCACGCGGCGTGGCACAGCAGCGAGGGGCGTTGCTTGCCTTCGTCGGCGGTCTGTGCCCACAGTTCCTCGGTCATGAACGGCATCATCGGATGCAGCAGCTTGTAGATCTCGTCGAGCACGAAGGCGACGCAGGCTCGGCTTTCGGCTTTGGCCGCCTCGTCGGTGCCCATGAACACCGGCTTCAGCAATTCCAGATACCAGTCGCAGAACAGGTTCCAGACGAAGCGGTAGGCGGCACCCGCCGCCTCGTTGAAGCGGTATGAGGTGATGCCGTCGGTGATCTCGCGCGCCGCGCGCGTCAGCTCGGTCAGGATCCAGCGGTTGACCGCCAGCCTGGCGTCGTTCAGCCAGAAATCGTCATTGCGCGCGACCTCGTTCATTTCGGCAAAACGCGTCGCGTTCCACAGCTTGGTGCCGAAATTGCGATAGCCGGCGATGCGCGCCGGATCGAGCTTCACGTCACGGCCTTGCGCCGCCATCACCGTCAGGGTGAAGCGCAGCGCGTCGGCGCCGTATTCGTCGATAAGGTCGAGCGGATCGATGACGTTGCCTTTCGACTTCGACATCTTCTGCCCGTTCTTGTCGCGCACCAGCGCATGGACATAGACGGTGTGGAACGGCTCCTCGTCCATGAAGTGCAGGCCCATCATCATCATGCGGGCGACCCAGAAGAAGATGATGTCGAAGCCTGTCACCAGCACGTCGGTCTGGTAGTAGGTCTTCAGCTCGGGCGTCTCGTCCGGCCATCCCAGCGTCGAAAACGGCCACAGCGCCGATGAGAACCAGGTGTCCAGCACATCCTCGTCGCGGGTCAGGATCTCGCCCGGCTTGAAGTTCTCCAGCTTGGCCTCGACCCAGGCCTTCCACGGTCCTTCCAGCGCCAGATAAAATTCGATCGCGGCGCTCAGCGCCTCTTCCTCGGTCTTCTCGACGAAGACGCGCCCGTCCGGCCCGTACCAGGCCGGGATCTGATGACCCCACCACAGCTGGCGCGAGATGCACCAGGGCTGGATGTTCTCCATCCAGTCGAAATAGGTCTTTTCCCAGTTCTTCGGCACGAAGTTCGTGCGACCTTCGCGCACGGAAGCGATTGCCGGCTTGGCCAGTTCCGCCGCATTGGCATACAACTGCTCGGTCAGGAACGGCTCGATCGGCACGCCGCCGCGATCGCCATGCGGCACCGCGTGGCGATGCGGCTCGACCTTTTCGAGGAAGCCGCCCTCTTCCATCAGTTCGACGATCTTCTTGCGCGCGACGAAGCGATCGAGGCCATCGAGTTCGTCCCAGACAAGCTGGCGCTCCGGCGTCACCTCGAGACCGGCAAGGAAATCCTCATTGTTCCTGAGGCTCACCGCCGCCTCCGTGGTCAGGATATTGATCGCCGGCAGCTTGTGGCGCTTGCCGACCTCGAAGTCGTTGAAGTCATGCGCCGGCGTGATCTTGACCGCGCCCGAACCCTTTTCCGGATCGGAATACTCGTCCGCCACCACGGGAATCCTGCGACCGACGATTGGCAGGACGATGTTCTTGCCCACCAGATGCCGGAATCGCTCGTCGTCAGGGTGCACGGCGACGGCCGTATCGCCCAGCATCGTCTCCGGGCGCGTCGTCGCCACGGTGATGAAGGTTGTTGGGTTTTCCGGGTCGAAGACCTGGCCCTCGATGGGATAGCGGAAGTGCCAGAGATTGCCATTGACCTCCTGCTGCTCGACCTCGAGATCGGAGATCGCGGTGAGCAGCTTGGGGTCCCAGTTCACAAGGCGCTTGTCCTTGTAGATCAGCCCTTCCTTGTAGAGCGTGACGAACACTTCGAGCACGGCTTTGGACAGGCCTTCGTCCATGGTGAAGCGTTCGCGTGACCAGTCGGCCGAGGCGCCCAGCCGCTTCAGCTGGTTGAAGATGGCGCCGCCGGATTCGGCCTTCCACTCCCACACTTTCTCGATAAACTGCTCGCGGGTCAGGTCGCGGCGATGGATCTGCTTTTCCATCAGCTGCCGCTCGACAACCATCTGCGTGGCAATACCGGCATGGTCCATGCCCGGCTGCCACAGGACGTTCTTGCCGCGCATTCGCTCGAAGCGCACCAATATATCCTGCAGCGTGTTGTTGAGCGCGTGGCCCATATGCAGCGAGCCGGTAACGTTCGGCGGCGGGATGACGATCGTAAATGCTTCCGCCCCCTCCTCGGCGCCGGCACCGGCGCGAAACGCGTCGGCCTCTTCCCAGACTTTGGCGATCTTCGGCTCGACGGTTTTGGCGTCGTAGGTC
Source organism: Mesorhizobium sp. M7A.F.Ca.CA.002.05.1.1 (assembly GCF_003998335.1). NCBI lineage: Bacteria > Pseudomonadati > Pseudomonadota > Alphaproteobacteria > Hyphomicrobiales > Phyllobacteriaceae > Mesorhizobium > Mesorhizobium sp. M7A.F.Ca.CA.002.05.1.1. Next base: position 5,952 of record NZ_RZQI01000130.1, read on the forward strand.
TTTTCAAGCATGGGAAAATGGTCCGCGCTGTCGGGAGTTTTGCTGGTCCGGTGTAAATCGGAAGGTTTTGGCCAAGTCAACCGCAAGGGCTGTCTCGGACCCTCACAACCAGATAGGCGCGGCCTTGGTCATTTCAACGGAAAGCGATCCGCCGTCCTGCCAACAAACTGACCTCACCAAAAGAAACGGCGCCACGAAGGCGCCGTTTCCTCTAGCAATCGGCATGGGGAGCTACTGCGCCCCGCGCGCCACGCGCTCGATCTCCTCGCGCACCAGTCTTTCGACCAGTGTCGGCAGATTGTTGTCCAGCCAATCCTGCAGCATCGGCCGCAGCATCTCTTCGGCCATCTCGTCGAATGTCTTCTTGCTGCGGCTGGCAAACGCATCGGAAAGCTCGCCAAAGGCAGCCGCGACCTGACGGCCGGTATGCTCGGAAACGATCGCCGGACGCGGCGCGTCGCTGGCCGCCACCGGCCGCACCACGCTTGCATCCGGACGAGACGGCTCGGGTTCGACGGCTACTTTCGCGGTCGGTTCGTCCCTTGGAGTCTCCACGGACGGCTGGGCAGCCGTCTTGCGTGCCTCGCTCCGGTCCGACACCGCCCTCGCCTGCTCACCGACCGCGGCGATCTCACGACGCCAATCGGCGATGGAAGCGTCGGCGACAGGACGCGATCCCGGCGATTCAACCGTGATTGGCTCGGCGGCGACGCGGGCGCTAACTTCGGCAAGTGTCATCGATGGCTTTGCCGGGCTGGGATCGGGGCGCGCAGGCGTTTCCATGCGCGCGACCACCGGCTCGGCCGCCGGCAACTGTGCCTGGACTTCCGCCAGCGTGACCGGCTTCCTGCCTTCGGGGGCGGCATGCAGGTCGGCACGGAATGCTTCCACGTCGGGGGCCGCATAGGCGCTCGACGCGCGCTCCAGATCCTGGCTCAGCTCATCGGCGTCGCCCGGCTGCTTGCGGCCGCCGTCACTGTCCTCGATGATCCGCCTGATGGAAGCCAGTATCTCTTCCATGGAAGGTTCGCGCTGTGCGCTGCTTGCCGTTGCCATCGTCACATCCGCCGCCTTTGTGACCCCTGTGGGTTTCCGCTCCGGCAGAGCCGGATCGAATCATGGCGACAGCGTAACCGACGGATCGCCGCACGAGAATCCCCAATCTGGGGACTTGTGGGATTTCAACAGATTAGCGCGATCTGAACCCGAGTGCGAAAGATCCTGCTCAAACGGGGAACACGGCCAGTCCTGGCCGAACGCCTCAGCGGCCGTCCGGCGTGCGCAGGCCGTACCACTTGTCCTTGACCGCGTTGTAATGCTCTTCAGGCTTGTACTTCGCTACCTGCAAGCCAAGGCGGTCCACGGACAGACGGCCGGTCGCCTGCAGGATGGCGTAGCTCGCCACCACCACATCATGTTCGTAACCGGCCTGGTTGATCTGGGCGGTGATGACCGTCGCCTGTGCGTTGAGGACGTCGAGCGTGGTGCGCTGGCCGACATTGCGTTCTTCGATGACACCGTTCAGTGCCAGCTTCGCGGCCTCGATCACTTGCCTGTTGGCCGTCAGCTGCTGCTGCGCGGCGGTATACTCGGTCCAGGCGGCGGTGACGGCCTGGCGTACCTGGTCGCGGCTGACGTCGACCTGGATGCGGGCCTGGCTGAGTGATTCCTTGTTCTGGCGCACGATCGCCGAGGTGCGGCCACCCGAATAGATCGGGATCGTCAGCGTTGCCCCGACACTGGCCGAATTGGTCGTGCCATCCTGCGAACCGACGCCTGGCAAAGGCGAGGTATTGCGATAGGCGCTCGAAACGCCGGCGGAAGCCGACAGCTGCGGCAACAGCGCGCCTTCGGCCGACTTCACCGAAAACGCGGCGGCGTCGACCAGATGCTGCGTGGCAAGGATGGCCGGATGCTCGTTCGAGGCCACCCCGACGGCGGCGGCGAGGCTCGACGGCAACAGCTTTGCCACCGGCGAAGCGCCCTTGAGCTTGCCCGGCTCGTCGCCGACGATCTGGCGATAGAGCGCCGCACTTGCCAGCGCCTGCGCCCGGGCAGCACTCAGCGATGCCACCGCGGCGGCGCGTGAAGCGTCGGCCTGCGCGACATCGGTGCGCGTGCCTTCACCAACCTCGAAACGCGAACGCGCCGCGCGCGCCGTCTCGGTCAGGAACTGCAGGTTCTGCTCGGTCAGCACGGCGACCTGCCGGTCGCGAATCACGTTCATATAGGCCTGGGCCGCGCTGAACAGGATACCCTCTTCGGTGTTGCGCAGGCTTTCGACCGAAGCCCGGACCTGCGCTTCGGCGGCAGCGACATTGTTCCTGGTCTGAAAGCCGTCGAACAGCGTCTGGTCGATCTGGACGCCAAAATTGCCGGTGGTCAGCCGCACGCTTGAATTGGTGCCGTTGAGATGGCTGCTCGAATAATCGATATTCGCCGAGCCGGTGACAACCGGACGGTAGCCCGACTTGGCGATGGCGACGCCCTCGTCGGTGACGCGAACGCCAGCGCGGGATGCATTCAGCGAAGAATTGTACTGGTAGGCCTTCGCAAGCGCGCGGGAGATGGTTTCGGCTGAAGCGGCCAGTGGGGACAGCATGGTCGCCGAGACGAGAACGGCGGTGAAAAGTGACTTGCGAAAAGACGGCACGGTTAAACCCTCATTCGTTTTCCATGGGAACCGCGCCGCGCCTGCTTCTCTCATTGATCAGCCGGCGCCGCGTGTTCGATGTTCCCTGCTGCTCACCCCAAAGTGCCCCCAGTTTGGCATCAGCAGCGATCGTTCAAATGCAAGCGACCATGACAAAGCCTCTGCTGCAAGGCCAAATCATTCAGAATTCGAAAGCACGAATGCGTTCAAACCCCGGTAGTGGCTTAATTGCCGCATTAAATGCCCGTCTTCCGGTTACAACCCCCCCGGCCTTGAAAAAGAGACGAGCCACGCCGGAATTGCCCTGCCCTTCGACGGCGACAAGGCGGCCGCCCTCGGCGAGCTGGTCCAGCAGCGTCACAGGGACTTCCGCGACGCTGCCGCCGACAAGGATGACGTCATAAGGCGCCTGGGCGGCATGCCCTTGCGGCAGCGCACCCTGGACGACGGTCACATTGCCGCAGCCCAGCGACGAAAGCGTCGATCTGGCGGTTTCCGCCAGCGCCGAATCACTCTCAAGCGCCACCACGGACCTGGCCAGCCGCGACAGGATGGCCGAGGCGTAGCCGGTTCCGCAACCGACATCGAGCGCCGAATCGGTCGGATTGATCTCGGCCAGTTGGATAAGCTTGGCCAACGGGGATGCTTCCATCAGGTAGCGTGCGCCGTCCGCGCCGGCGGCAATGCGGATGTCCTCGTCGATATAGGCGAGATCGCGCTGGGCGGCGCCGACAAACATCTCTCTTGGGATGACAAGCATTGCATCAAGCAGCGGCGCGCTGGTCACATCGGTGGTGCGGACCTGGCCGTCGACCATCTTGACGCGTAGTTCGGAGAAATCAGCGCTCATGTCCCAACCAATCCGCTTGCCGCGCCAGAACCGCGGTCCATTGTGTCAGGAACTTCAGGCCCCTGCGCTGCCGCGCGGGGGCCCGGGCATTGGAGGCCTCGCCCGGAATCGAACCGGGGTGCAAGGATTTGCAGTCCTCTGCGTAACCACTCCGCCACGAGGCCTCATTGCTCCCGGCGTTCCACCCGGTTCCAATAGGTTGCGGCGAAAATGCCGTCAAGCGGCCACCGTGCATTCCGAACGGTTTCCTCGCGTCAGTCCGGACGGCATCCGGCAAATCGTCGGACCGGGCCTGACCGCTCCATTAGCGGACAATTAAGCATAGCCTGCCCGGAGGAGAAACTCATCGGCGGCCCGTGCGTTGGACATGGCAGGAGGAAGAGCCATGCGCCGGACAATGGCAGCAAATACGAGTGCCTCGTCCGGCCTGTCCCTGCTACAATGCGGAGAGCTTCTGCATTACGCAATCGACCGTCTGTCCATCGAAGGTGCGGACAGCCTGTCGCCGCACGACAGGGCAAGGCTTGCCTCGGCCGCGGCGATTCTCAAGCAGATCCATGAGGCACTGGAAGAACACGCCGCCCGTTGAACACCCACCCTGCGCTATCGGCGGTCAATCGGGCCGGCGACGCCGTTCCCACCAGACGACAAAGCGACGCCGGTGACGGCGAACC
>NZ_RZQI01001311.1:0-1133 GCF_003998335.1 Mesorhizobium sp. M7A.F.Ca.CA.002.05.1.1
ACCACCGACAGCTTGCCTTCCTTGAAAGCGAAGATCGGCTGGAAGGCGCTTTGCAGCGTGTAGATACCCCAGACACCGGTGGAGGTGCCGTCGTCCTGACGGATGATGTGGGCAAGCCCGACGCTGCGCGACACGGTTCCTCGCTCCGCAATTGGTCTGCCATCCTGCCACTCAAGCCTCTACCGCTCGTTAATGAATTTATTGTTGCCGACCCCGGGTCCCGATCACAGCTCCTTGAGACCTGGATCAGCCGACAATACTTGCGTTGCGCGAAATCATGCGACATGAGAAGCGCCGCGGTCGCTCCTGGCCGCGCCGATCTTCCATGGAGACGTCAAGCTCATGGCCTTTCTTGCCGACACCCTTTCCCGCGTGAAGCCTTCCGCCACCATCGCGGTCACGCAGAAAGCGCGCGAGCTGAAAAATGCCGGCCGTGACATTATCGGGCTTGGCGCCGGCGAACCGGATTTCGACACGCCCGACAACATCAAGAATGCGGCAATCGAGGCGATCCGCCGTGGCGAAACCAAGTATCCGCCGGTTTCGGGCATCGTGCCGCTGCGCGAGGCGATCGCAAAAAAGTTCAAGCGCGAGAACAATCTCGACTACAAGCCCGAGCAGACCATAGTCGGCACCGGCGGCAAGCAGATCCTGTTCAACGCCTTCATGGCGACGCTGAACCCCGGCGACGAGGTCATCATTCCTCGCCCCTATTGGGTCAGCTACCCCGAGATGGTGGCCATATGCGGCGGCACCTCCGTGTTTGCCGACACCTCGATCGACAACGGCTTCAAGCTGACCGCTTCCGTGCTGGAAAAGGCGATCACGCCGAAGACCAAATGGCTGCTGATGAACTCGCCGTCGAACCCGTCGGGTGCCGCCTATACCGAAGCCGAATTGCGCGCGCTGGCCGACGTGCTGTTGAAGCATCCGCATGTCTGGACGCTGACCGACGACATGTACGAGCACCTGACCTATGGCGATTTCGTCTTCAGGACCATCGCCGAGGTCGAGCCTAAGCTCTACGAGCGCACGCTGACCATGAACGGCGTGTCGAAAGCCTATGCAATGACCGGCTGGCGCATCGGTTATGCGGCGGGTCCGGTTCAACTGATCAAGGCGATGGACATGAT
>NZ_RZQI01001312.1:0-1133 GCF_003998335.1 Mesorhizobium sp. M7A.F.Ca.CA.002.05.1.1
CGTTTCCGCCGCTCCTATATCGAAGCCTTTGGCGCTCCACAGCGCGATGACGGGCTCTATGCAGCAGTCAGCGAAGGCAGGCGGTTTGCCGGAATGGAACACTGGCTGCCGTTTTTCTATGAGCGGCTGGAGACGGTGTTCGACTATCTGCCTGACACGCCTGTCATCTTCGACCATCTGGCGCATGAGGCGTTGGCCGAACGCCACACGCTGATCCTCGACCATTACGAGGCGCGCAAGAAGCAGGCGGACGGTGCCTTGAAGGACGCCGTGCCCTACAAGCCGGTCGCACCGGACCTGCTCTATCTCTCCCCGGAAAACCTGATTGCCTCGCTCGGGCCGCGTGAAGCGATCGACTTCACGCCATTCGACGCGCCCGAAGTTGGCGCCAAGAAGGTCTATCACGCCGGCTCGCGCCACGGCCGCAGCTTCGTCGAGGAGCGCGCCGATCCGAACGCCAATGTGTTCGATGTCGTCGTCAAACACATCGCCGATGAGCGCGCGGCGCGCCGCCGCATTGTCATTGCCGGCTGGACCGAAGGCTCGCTCGACCGGCTTGGCCAGATCCTTGCCGAACACCATCTCGGCAATCTCAAGCAGGTGGCGACGCTGGCGGAAGCCGAAAAGCTCGAACCGGGGCAGGCGGCCCTGGCCGTACTGCCGCTCGAATCCGGCTTCGAGACCGAAAAACTGGTCGTCGTCGCCGAACAGGACATTTTGGGCGACCGGCTGATCCGGCGTTCGAAACGCAAGAAGCGTCCCTCGGACTTCATTGCCGAGGCCTCGGCGCTGTCGGCCGGCGACATTGTCGTCCATGCCGATCATGGCATTGGCCGTTTCATCGGCCTGCGTACCATCGAAGCGGTCGGCGCACCGCATGACTGCCTTGAAATCCACTATGCGGGTGACGACCGGCTGTTCCTGCCGGTGGAAAACATCGAGCTTCTGTCGCGCTACGGTTCTGACACAGCCGAGGCGACGCTGGACAAGCTTGGCGGCGGCGCCTGGCAGTCGCGCCTTGCGCGACTGAAGAAGCGCCTGCTCGACATGGCCGGGCAGCTGATCCGCATCGCCGCCGAACGGCAGATGCGCTCCGCACCGCCACTGGTGCCGGCAGAAGGCCTCTATGGCGA
>NZ_RZQI01001313.1:0-1132 GCF_003998335.1 Mesorhizobium sp. M7A.F.Ca.CA.002.05.1.1
CGATAGCGCTGCGCCTATGCAGAATGGCGCGCCGCGCCCGAATGGGACGTCGGCAAGTTCCGGCAATGGCGGTGGTGCCAGCGCGGTGGCGCAGACGCGCATGCCATCCGGATCGGGCGGGGCACAGAGCATGCGGCTGGTCGAAGCCTCGCCTGCTGCCGTTGCCTACGTCGCTCCGCCGGAGCCGGCCATGGAATCGGCGCCGCTGAAGTCGCTGGCCGACATCATTGCGCTCGCCGACGCGCAGCGCGACATCGCCTTCAAGGTGCTGGTCAAGAGCTGCATCCGGTTCGTGCGTATCGAGCCCGGCCGCATCGACGTCGGCCTGACCAGCGATGCGCCCAAGATGCTGCTCAACGACCTGACGACGAAGCTTCGCGCCTGGACCGGCCGCAGCTGGCTGGTCTCGCTGTCAAAGGAAGAGGGCGGCCAGACGCTCGCCGAAATGGAATCGGCCAAACGCGAGACGGCATTTCTCGATGCCAAGAGCGATCCCACCGTGGCCGCCATCCTGGCGCGCTTTCCCGGTGCCAAGATCATCGACGTGCGCATTCCAGACGCGCCGGAAGCCGAAACGACAGAGGCTGAAGTGCCGGTAGAGCCGCCGGCTGACGACGATGAAACCTGATCCAGCCACGAATCCGCAAAGGACCCGACCATGAAAGATCTTCTCGGCCTGATGGGCAAGGCGAAGGAAATGCAGGCCAAGTTCCAGGCCATGCAGGACGAGATCGCCACGCTGGAAGCGTCCGGCCAGGCCGGCGGCGGCCTGGTCAATGTGACGCTGACCGGAAAATTCGAGATGAAGTCGCTGAAGATCGATCCGTCTCTGTTCAAGGAAGACGATGTCGAGATCCTGGAAGACCTGGTGCTGGCCGCTCACAACGACGCCAAGACCAAGGTCGAGCAGATCATGCAGGAAAAGACCAAGGCGCTGACCGCAGGTCTGCCGATCCCGCCGGGAATGAAACTGCCCTTCTAGCATTCGGCGCGCGCGCCCATGATCGCCATGACCGAAGAGCCCTCCGAAAGACTGATCGAGCAGCGTATCCGCAACAGGATCTACGAGATCCTGGAAATCCTGGCCGATTGTGACGACGGCGTCGATCTCGTCGGCATCAAGGGTTATTTC
>NZ_RZQI01001314.1:0-1132 GCF_003998335.1 Mesorhizobium sp. M7A.F.Ca.CA.002.05.1.1
GGATGTTTTCGGCGCGACATCGCTGGCAAAGGATGTCTCCGACAAGGTGAAGCCGGGTCTCGGCCGGATTGGCCGCGCCGAAAACATCCTGTTCGCCTTCTCCGCCGCACCGGGCGAGACGGCTGCCGACGGCACCGGCCAGAACTCGCCCTTCACGACAGCGCTGACCAAATATCTCGGCACCGACGGGCTCGAGATCCGCTCGGTGCTGACGCTGGTGCAGCAGGAGGTCTACGATTTGTCGCGGGGCAAACAGCTGCCTTACGTCGAGAGCGGCCTGCCGAAGCTGTTTTTTGCCGCGGCCGCCAAGCAACAATTGCCGGAGCGCGAGCGCCTGTTGCTTGCCATGGCCGACGTGACGCCGGAAATGCGCGGTGAGGTCGAGCAGGTCGCCAGCGATGCCGACATGCCGCTGGCGCCTCTCTACGGCGTGCTGATCAGCTCCGACGCCAGCCACCTTTCGGCGGACAGCCTGAATGCCCGGTTGCGCGAGGCGGCCGACGCCTTCGTCAAGGTGCGCGGCGAAATGAGGACGCTGGCCTCCGATGATCCGCAGGTGACGGAATTGCGCCGGCAGGCCGAGGAGCAGCTTTCGCTCGGCGCCTTCGATGGGGCTCGCGCCATCCTCGCAAAGGCCGCCGACATCGACAATGTTTCGCGCAACGCCTTGAAGGCCAACTTCGTCAACCGCACGCTGTCCGAGGCGGCGACGCGTTTCCTGTCCGGCGGTGCGGCGCGCGCCGACCTCGACTACGCCACGGCCATCAAGGACTATGAATCGGTGCTGGTCCTCTACGGCGAGGCCGGGCAAACCGATCTGACCCTGGACCAGGCCGACCGCCAGATCCGAACCCTGGACGAGCTCGGCAAGCTCTACACCCTTGTCGGCAACACCGATGCGGCAGGCCGCGCCTTTGCAGCGCTGGTGTCCAATCTCGAGCTGCGTTCGGCCCGGGAAACCGACCCGAGCGTCAAGCGCGATTTTGCCGTCAGCCACATCAAGCTCGGCAACATCAAGCTGGCGCAAGGAGACCTGCCGGAAGCGCTGGAAAACTATCGGACCGCCAGAACCATGCTCAGGGATTTGACCGCTGCCGAACCCGATCGGCTGTCATGGTTCAGCGACTTCGCC
>NZ_RZQI01001315.1:0-1131 GCF_003998335.1 Mesorhizobium sp. M7A.F.Ca.CA.002.05.1.1
AGCCGGCGTGGGCCGACGAGAAAGAAGCCGACATCGGTGTGGGCGGGCCCGGTTAAAACCACGTCTCCGTCGCCATCGCTGGCGGCGTGGCCGGCCAACTCGATAGCCTTCTCGGCGACGCGATATTCCGAAAGGTTCGAACGGCGCGCCAATTCCTCGATCGCGGTCCGGTACTGGTCACGCGAGAAGAAGTCGAGCGCGGCGAAATCGGTGCGCTCGCGCAGCACGGTGTCGATGCGGCTGACGCCTTCGAACCACACCGTCCAGTCGACGTCGTTGATGAGGCGCAGGCCGCGGATGATGTTGCCCGTCGTCACATTGCCGCTGGACAGCGTGTGATGTTCGGAAATGATGATTTCCTCAGCATCGGAGCCGGTCTTTTCGAGCTCGCCTTCCAGCCATTCCAGAGCCTTGCCGGCATTCTGCGATCCATCGCGCAGGCGGTAGAGCAGTTGGGTGGCGAAGGTGGTGTCCTGCGCATGCGCGCTGAAATTGGACAGGATCGACTGCCGGTCGGCGCTGTCGTCGGTCGCCAGGACCTTGTCGGCCACATCGTTGGCGATCTGGCGCATCTGGCGGGTGCGATTGACCCTGACGGCCAGCCGGCGGAGATTTTCGATCAGGACGAAGCGCAACAGCGAAGGCAGCGCCCAGAGCTCGCCGATCTTCAGCGGCTCGACCGACTGAAAACCCTGGACGATGGACTTGAACATCGTCGCCGAAACGGAACTGTCCGAATGCGCGACATAGGTCCACGCCAGCGCCAGCGCGCGCGGCACGCTGCCGCCGTCAGGCAGTTTCAAGGTCGGCAACTGGCGATAGAAGCGGCGCGGCAGGTCGCGCTTGACCTGGAAAATGGTCTCTTCGACCAGGTAATTGTTGTCGAGCAGCCATTGTGCCGCCGGCGTGATCGTCTCGCCCCTCGCCTGCGCCGCATTGGTCGACCGATAGACTTCCAAAATCTTCTTGGCGCTGTCCCGGATACGGGCCTGAAAATCGAAGGGCGTCAGGCCGAACAGATCCGTGAGGTCGCCTTTTGCCAGGCTTTCGCCAAGCACACGAAGACGCTCTTCGGGCAGAAAGTTGGATCGAATCGGCTCTTCCGTGATGGCCGGGAAGCTCGCGCTTGTC
>NZ_RZQI01001316.1:0-1131 GCF_003998335.1 Mesorhizobium sp. M7A.F.Ca.CA.002.05.1.1
GTCTCGCAAACGGTTGGCGGCATGATCCTGGTGCTGCTCGGTCGCGATCTGCCTGGAGTCCAAACCGCGTTCTTTGGAATGCTGCGCCTTGTCGCGATTGGACAGAACCTGGTTTTCTTCGAGCTTGTCCTTTGGCGTTACGGTCATGGCGCCTGTGCCAGAACCCTTTCCCTGTGAACCTGCTCCGATGTGTTTCTTGCTCCCGCGTGCCATGGGCTGCCTCCAATCTATGACAAATGTTCCAGGATCGGTGCTCATCTAGTCGTCAGGACGATTTTTGTGATGGACGCTTTCCTGATTTTTGCCGCGAAGGATGTTGCGGTCGTCCGGATCGACGAGGTTAGGTGTGTCGGTTCTCATGTCCGATCCTTTGCGCAGCGCTTCGCGTTCCGCCGCTGATCGTTTCAGATCCGCCTCTGAATCGAAATCCTTGCCGGCATTCTTTGTGTTTTCCCGCTCTTCAATGATGCGAATTTGTTGGTCATGGGTTTTGCGTCCAGTCATCGCTTCCTCCGGTGTGTTCGTGTTGGCGCTCGAAAGTCATCGGCCGCCTCTAAGGTCGGGTCACGGCGCTTGCCTGTCCGAGCCGGCTCTCGTGCTGATAATGGCAAGGTGACGGGATCGTTCCGAAGGCGTTGAATAAGCTTTTCGCCAGATGGCTCGGTTCACCGAGGCGCTCACGTTGACCGAGGCCGCCGCCCCGCCTTCTGAACCAGTACGTCCTTTGAACGTTTCGGCGACCGCCGGACTGGTGCCGGACGCCTTTCCGTCGCGCTCCAGTTCAGCGCAGGAAATCGACCACAGCCTGGATGAACTCTGCCGGATATTCGATGTTCGACAGATGGACCGCGGGCAGCACTATAAGCTTCGCGCCGGGCACCGCCGCGGCAATCATCTCACCGTGGCTGGCTGCTGTCACCGTGTCGTGCCGACCGGCGATCACCAGCGTCGGCCGCGGTATCAGTGCTACGGTGCGGCGAAGATCGGCGTCGCGAACCGCTGCGAACAGACCCGCCAGACCTTGCCGGTCGATAGCCAGCAGCATGGTGCGAAACTCTTCGACCACCGGCTCGTTGGCGGCAACCATCGACGTGGGGAACCAGTTGCTCAGGAACGTCTCGGCGGTTTCCG
>NZ_RZQI01001317.1:0-1129 GCF_003998335.1 Mesorhizobium sp. M7A.F.Ca.CA.002.05.1.1
CCCCAGTCGCCCGACACGTCGATCGATGTTACCGGCCCGCGATAACCGCGCAGCGTGTCGTATTTCATCAACCCGTTCTGCATCGATTTGCGGGCAATGAGCTGTATCTTCGGATCGAGCGTGGTGCGGACGGAGAGGCCGCCTTCGTAAAGCGCGTTCTCGCCGTAGCGGGCGATGATCTGGCGGCGCACCTCTTCGGTAAAGTACTCGCCGGCGAACAGATAGGTGCCGCTGCGGCGCGGCGTCACGCCCAGCGGCTCGGCCTTGGCCTTGTTGCCTTCCTCACGCGTGACGTAGCCGTTCTCGACCATCTGGTCGATGACCCAGTTGCGACGCTCGATCGCGCGATCGGCATGCTTGAAAGGGTGGTAGTTGTTCGGCCCCTTGGGCAGGGAAGCCAGGTAGGCGGCCTCTGCCACGGACAGTTCGTTGACCGACTTGTCGAAATAGGTCAGCGCCGCACCGGCGACGCCATAGGCGCCGAAGCCGAAGAAGATTTCGTTGAGGTAGAGCTCGAGAATGCGATCCTTGGGATAGGCCTGCTCGATGCGGAAGGCGAGGATCATCTCCTTGATCTTGCGCTCGTAGGTCTGGTCCGAGGACAACAGGAAGTTCTTCGCCACCTGCTGGGTGATCGTCGAGGCGCCGACCTGACGCCGGCCCGAGCCGAGATTCTGCAGGTTGACGATGATGGCGCGGCCGAGGCCGGTCACATCGATGCCTGGGTGATTGTAGAAATTCTTGTCTTCGGCCGACAGGAAGGCCGCCTTGACGCGGTCCGGTATGGCCTGGATCGGCAAATACAGGCGCCGTTCGCGCGCGTATTCGGCCATCAGCGCGCCGTCCGACGCATGGATGCGGGTGGTCACCGGCGGCTCGTATTTGGCCAGCACCTCGTAGTCGGGCAGATCTTTCGACAAATGGCCGATGTAGATCGCAACGCCCGCCGCGACCAAAAGGGCCAGCGTCGTGCCGATGCCGAAAAAATAGCCAATGAGACGAATCATACCCGCTCCAGTCCTTGGTTCGGGAATTTCCTAAACGAAGCCGCCTTTCGCGCAAGCTTTCGAGCCGGTCCCAATCCGTAATCGAAAACCCTTGTCGCCGCCATGTGGACAAAATACGGCAA